>JAEDMO010000024.1 GCA_016302935.1 Bacilli bacterium
CATAACGCATTATTTTTTTATTATTTTTAAAAGTATAACATAATAAAAAAACAGCATCAAAAATAATTTATATCTAACTTTTCATAATAAAAAAACATAATTTCATCTAATATATAGTAGCCAAAATCAAATATTGCAAGTTTGTATTATCCCAATTAAATTGCTATATTGAAAAAGAAGGAGGGATAATATGTTGAATCAAACTATTATAGTTGGTAGGTTAGTAAAAGACCCAGAACTAGATGTAACCGATACTGGTAAGAAAATGTCTAGAATTACCCTAGCAGTACCAAGAAGTTACAAAAATTCAAATGGGTTATATGATACTGACTATATAGATTGCAAATTGTGGACTGGTATTGCTGAAACAGCTGCCACATATTGCAAAAAAGGAGACCTTATTGGTGTTCGTGGTAGAATTCAAACTGCTATCGTGGAAAAAGAAGATGGCAAGAAAAAAAGAACCGAGATAATCGCCGAAAAAGTAACCTTTCTATCTACAAAGAAAAACGATTCAGAAGAATAAAAAGTAAAACTAATAATCAAAAAGATTATTAGTTTTTTTAAAACAAAAAAACCAATAAATACACAATTTAAGTACCTTATTAGTTAATTCTACAATATTTTAAAATTACATATATTACAATTGCATTAACAAACGGATAACAAAAAGGAAGGTATATATGTTAATAAGTAGTAGAATAAAAGAACTAAGAATCAATAGGGGGTTGTCCCAAGAAGATTTGGGAAAAATGATCGGAGTAACCAAAGTATCAGTCTGTGGATATGAAAATGCTACCCGTGTTCCTAGTTTAGAATCCTTTGAGTTACTTGCCGACATATTTGAAGTCAGCACCGATTATCTTTTAGGAAGAGAACTATTAGTAGTTAGTGACAAAAGTAACAAATATATGGGAGCGTTCTCAGAACAAGATGTTGAAATAATAAAAGAACTTAAAAGGCATCCCAATATCTATCGTATCATTAGCGAGGATCCTAAAAGAACAATTAGTAGAATCAATAAAAAAATGTAACAAATAATAATTTTTATTTGTTTTTTTTTACCACTTATACTATAATATATATATCTTACATATCAATTTTTTTTAGAAAGGATGATTATTATGTTAGATATAAAAGATTTGTATAAGGAAAATTATATAGATAAAAATATAACCATCTGTGGTTGGGTAAAAAATCATCGTAAACAAGCAACTATGGGATTTATAGACATGTTTGATGGAACAATATTAAAATCCCTACAAGTAGTATATGATAATAATTTATCTAATTTTGAAGATGTAACCAAAATTAAAATAGGTTCTGCTATTAAAGTTAGTGGTACTCTAATAAAATCTCCCAAAGAAAACCAAGAATTTGAATTAGCATTACAAGAAATAGAATTATTAGGAGATTGTCCAGAAAACTATCCTATTCAACCTAAAAGACACAGTCGTGAATTTTTAAGAGAACAAGCCTATCTTAGACCAAGAACCAACCTTTTCCAAGCTGTATTTAGAGTAAGAAGTATTGCTGCTCACGCAATTCATACCTATTTTCAAGAAAGAGGTTATGTATACTTTCACGCACCAATCATAACAGCATCTGACTGTGAAGGAGCAGGAGAAATGTTTCAAGTAACCACTCTTGATTTAGAAAAAATAGCTAAAACAGGCAAAGTAGAATACGACAAAGATTTTTTTGGTAAAAAAGCAGCCTTAACTGTATCAGGACAATTACAAGGTGAAACATTCGCTCTTGCCTATAAAAAAATATACACATTTGGTCCTACATTTAGAGCAGAAAATTCCAACACCAAAACCCATGCCTCTGAATTTTGGATGATTGAACCAGAAATAGCCTTCTGCGATTTAGAAGGAGATATGGACATTATGGAAGATATGTTAAAATACGTAGTTAAATATGTTTTGGAAAATGCCAAAGAAGAAATGCAATTTTTAGACAAATTTGTGGAAAATGGTCTTATTGAAAAATTAACTAAATTAATAAATTCTAACTTTACTAGAATAGATCACGAAGAAGTTATTACCATATTAAAGCAAGCTAACGTTAAATGGGAATTTCCTCCTGAATATGGACAAGACATTGCTAAAGAGCACGAAAAATATATTACCGAATACTTTAACGGACCAGTATTTATCAAAAATTGGCCTAAAGATATCAAGGCATTCTATATGAAACAAAACCAAGATGGCAAAACAGTAGCAGCTGTTGACCTAGAAGTTCCTGGTGCTGGAGAACTAATGGGAGGTTCACAAAGAGAAGAAGACTACAATAAATTAGTTCAAAGAATGGATGAAATGAATATGCCTAAAAAAGATATGGAATGGTATTTAAATTTAAGGAAATTTGGAAGTTGCGTTCATTCTGGCTTCGGAATGGGGTTTGAAAGATTGCTTATCTATCTAACTGGTGTCGAAAACATTAGAGATGTCATACCATATCCTAGAACACCAAACAATTGTGAATTTTAAGGAGGTATTATGAAATATTATTTTATTGGTATTAAAGGTACCGGTATGAGTGCATTAGCAACAATTATGCACGATTTAGGTAATACCATAATCGGATATGATGATTACAAAGACCATAAATTTACAGAAGATCCATTAAATGAAAGAAACATCAAAATATATACAGATGATTCTTATGAACTAACCGATGAAATAGTTGTTTATAGTTCCGCTTTTTCAAATAATCACAAAGAAATGCAAAAAGCTATAGCCAAAAATTTAAAAATGTATGAATACACCCAAATGGTTGGGGAACTAACTAAAATAAATAAAACCATCTGTGTCAGTGGATGCCACGGAAAAACTACCACTACCTCATTTTTAGCACATGTTCTAAATAATATAATTGGAGTAAATTATATTATTGGAGACTCAACTGGTTATGCAGCTAAAGAAAACGATTACTTAGTAGTAGAATCTTGTGAATATAGAAGACATTTTCTAAATTATGATCCGACAATAACCATTATTACCAATATTGAACTAGATCATACCGATTATTACAAAGACCTAGACGATATGATTGATGCTTATCAATCATTAGTAAATAACACTAAAGATATAGTTATATTATGTGGTGATGATCAAAATAATAAAAAACTAAAAGTATCATCTCCAGTTTACTATGGATTGAATGAAAATAACGACGTAATAGCCAAAAATATTACTAGTGACCTAGAATATACCTATTTTGATGCTTACGTAAATGGCAAACTATATGGACATATCAAAATAAAATTATTTGGAAACCATATGGTCTTAAATACCCTTGCAGTAATTGCCCTTTGTGACAAGTTAAATTTAGACAAAGAAAAAGTAATAAATGAAATATCAACCTTCAAAGGGGCCAAAAGACGATTCAGTGAAAAAGTAGTTAATGGGACTATTATTATAGATGACTATGGACATCACCCTACAGAACTAAAAATGTCTATTGAGGCTTGCAGAACTAAATATAAAGATAAAAAAATATGTGCCTTCTTCTTACCAAATACCTATTCTAGAGTTGCAAAATTTTATAAAGAATTTGCCGAATCTCTATCACTGGCAGATAAAGCCTTTATCTTAGATATTGCCAAAGGAAGAGAAAACCCTAATGATTATAAAGGAATAAGTTCAAAATTAATCTGTGACCTAATACCAGATGCTGAGATGATTACCCTAGAAGATGAGAAAAGAATATTACCATACAAAGATTATGTTCTATTATTTATGAGTTGTCAAAATATCTATATCCTAGAAGAAAGATTAGAAAAAATATTAAAATGACCAAAAAGAAAAAAATACTAATATCCATAGTCATCTTCATATTATTACTTATAATAATCGACTTAGTATTATTAATGCCAAAAGAAAACTATAGTACATATACTTGTAAAAAAGAAGAAAGCATAGTTAATGGAATTTTAGAAACTACCTATTTAATAAAATACCAAAAAGAAGATATCAAAAAAGTTGAATACACATTAAAATACTATGGTAAAACAAAAGAAGAAAAGGATAATATTAATGCCCTTTCTCAAATAGTTAAAGAAGAAGCAAAAATATATCAAAAAGAATCTGGATTTTCATATAAAATAAATAGACAAATTCCAACAGAGTTTAAAATCACATATTATTTTGATATATCACAAGCTAAATCTGAATTTTTAAATAACTTTAATATAAAACAGAAATTTAAAGATCAAAAAGACTATTTTATTAATAAAGAAGAATATATCTGTAATTAGATATATCCTTTTTTTGTGATATTATTTTTTTGCATCCAAGATTTTATCTACAATGCCATAATCTAAAGCTTCAAGGGCAGTCATATAATAATCTCTATCAGTATCTTCCTCGATTTGTTTTAAACTTTTACCAGTTTTACAGGCTAAAATTTTGTTTAGCCTATTCTTAAGTTTAATTATTCTTTCAGCCTGAATTTTAATATCGGTAGCTTGCCCTTGAGCACCACCCAAAGGTTGATGAATCATAACCTCACTACTAGGCAGAATATATCTTTTACCCTTCTTACCGCACGCTAAAATAAACGCAGCCATAGAAGCAGCCATACCTATACATATAGTAGAAACATCGCTTTTTACAAAATTCATAGTATCATAAATTGCCATTCCAGAAGTAATGACACCGCCAGGAGAATTAATATAAATACTAATATCATCATTATTTAAACTATCCAAATAAAGAAGTTGGGCCACAATACTATTAGAACTACTATCATTAATTTCACCATTAATAATAATAATTCTATCCTTCAAAAGCCTCGAATATATATCATAAGCATATTCCCCATTATTACCTCTTTCAATCACTGTTGGAACTAAATTCATCATATCACCCATAATTATCATAGTCTAAAAAAAATTAAAATATACAACAAAAGATGTGACAAAAATAACAAAGTTTGTTAAAATAGTATTATAGAATAGGTGGTGTATTATGGATACTATAACTCTAACATTTGAAAATGGTGAAAAAAAAGAATATATTAAAGGAATAAAATTAAAAGAAGTAATAGAAAGTGTCAAAGAAAACTATCCTTACGATATTATCGCTGGTGTATTTAAAAATCATATTATTAACTATGAAGATCCGCTCACCAAAAGTGGCAAAATATTTTTAAAAGATATAAATAGTAAAATAGGTAACCAAATTTATGAATTAGGATTAATTTATCTATTTGAATCATCAGTTTTTGATATTTTAGGTAAAGATACCAAAGTTAATATAAAACACTCACTTGACAAAGGAGTATACTGTGAAGTTGACAAACCAGTTAGTGAAGATGTATTAACTATAATTAAAGATGATATGAAAGATAAAGTTAATAAAGCTATACCATTTATTAAAATAGAAACATCAAGATTAGAAGCTATTGAATACTTTAAAAAAATAGGAAGAATAGACAAGGCAAAAACATTATTTTACAATACCTCTGATTATATTCCACTATATAAATTTAATGGATTATATAATTATATAATAGGGACTCTTCCTAATGATACTAGCGTTTTAAAATACTTCGATTTAACTAGAATAAATGAAAAAGGAATCGTCTTAAGATTCCCGGGAATAAGAGATAATGCTAAAGTGATGAAGTATACTGATCATCCCAAATACATGGAAAGCATTAAGGAATATTCTGAATGGGGTAAAATCTTAAACATTAATAACGTCGGAGACTTAAATGAATACGTAACCAAAAATGACCCTGCCGAATTAATCAACCTTTCAGAAATTATGCAAGACTATAAACTATTATCTATTGCCGAAAATATTGTTTTAAATAAAGAAGATATTAAACTAATTTTAATTTCTGGTCCATCTTCATCAGGAAAAACAACAACTTCTAAAAAATTATGCCTATATTTAAAGACACTGGGAATAAACCCAATCCAATTATCTTTAGATGACTATTTTCTAAACAGAGAAGATACTCCATTAGATGAATATGGTCAAAAAGATTATGAATCTATCGCCGCTATTGACATAGAATTATTTAGAAACCACATTGGAAAATTACTCAAAGGAGAAAAAGTATTAACGCCAGTTTTTGATTTTGTAGAAGGTAAAAAAATATTCAAAAAAGAAATTCAAATCAAAGAAAATGACATCTTGATAATAGAAGGATTACACGCCTTAAATGATACCTTAACTAAAGATATCAATAAAAAAAATAAATATAAAATCTATATAAGCCCACTAACATTTTTAAATATTGACAACGATAATCGTATTAAAATGACTGATATTAGATTACTCAGAAGAATGATTAGAGATAATAGAACTAGAGGTTATAGTCCTAGTCAAACCTTAGAAAATTGGCATTCAGTAAGAAAAGGAGAAGACAAAGGAGTATTCGCCTACCAAGATGAAGCTGATATTGTATTTAACTCTTCCTTGGCATACGAACTAGGAGTATTAAGAACCTATGCTATGCCACTATTATTTTCTGTAAAAGAAGATGACAAAGAATACCTAACAGCCTTAAGATTAATTGAATTTTTAATGACAGTATTACCAATTCCTAGTGACTATGTACCTAAAATATCAATCTTACGTGAATTTATCGGTGGTAGCTACTTTGAAAAATAAAAACAAAAAACTATAATACTTTGATTATTATAGTTTTTTTGTGTAAAATTATCATCATTTATTTGTATTAAAAAAGAATATTTGTTACAATATAACTATAGGAAGGTGAATAAATGATAAAAGTAGCAATAAATGGTTTTGGGAGAATCGGCAGACTAGTATTTAGAATTATGGAAAATGACCCTGAATTTGAAGTAGTAGCCATAAACGATTTAACCGATTCCGAACAATTATCATATTTATTAAAATATGATACCAACCATCGCAGATATTTAACTGACGAAATATCATATGATGAAGAAAATATTATTGTAAAAGGAAGAAAAATTAAAGTATATAAAGAAACAGATCCTAACAATTTACCTTGGAAAGATCTAAATATTGATGTGGTTTTTGAATGTACAGGTAAATTTACCGATAAAGAAAAAGCTATCGCCCATATCAATGCTGGAGCAAAAAAAGTAATTATCAGTGCCCCAGCCAAAGGAGATTTAAAAACAATAGTTTATAACGTCAACGATAATATATTAGATGGAAAAGAAGAAATTATCTCTGCAGCATCTTGTACAACTAATTGCCTAGCGCCTGTTTTAAAAGTATTAGATGATAATTTTGGCATTGAAAAAGGATTTATGACAACTGTTCATGCTTATACAAATGACCAAGTAACACTAGATGTCGCTCACAAAAAAGGAATTGAATCAAGACGTGGTAGAGCCTGTGCTGCCAATATTGTTCCAACATCAACAGGAGCAGCTTCAGCCATTGGCTCTGTTATCCCATCATTAAAAGGGAAATTAAAAGGTGGTGCTATGCGTGTACCAGTTTCAGATGGTTCTATGATAGATTTAACCTTGGAACTAAAAACAAACACAACCGAAGAAGAAATAAATAAAATCTTCAAAGATAACACAAACGAAACACTAAACTACACAGATGATCCAATCGTCTCATCAGATATTATCGGGTCTTCTTGCGGAGCATTAGTTGACGGACAACTAACCTGCGTTCTAGATGTAGATGGAAAACAACTAGTAAAAGTAGTTGCTTGGTATGACAATGAAATGGGATATTCTTACCAAATGGTTAGAACAGCAAAAAAATTAATGAAATAAACATATAAATTATTATATGTTTTTTCTTTTGTTTTATCAAATAAAAATGTAAAATTCAATTAAAATAATATTTAGTGTTCCTAATAACATACAAATGTGTTATAATTGTATGTAGAAAGGAACTGATATTTTTATGAATAAGGAAGAACAAATTTTAAAACTTATAGAAAAGAAAAACGGAATTATAACTACGAAAGAAATTGTTGAAAACAATATTAATAGAGTTTTTTTAACCAGATTAGTTAATAAGGGAGAATTAGAAAGGGTAAAAAACGGTTTATATGTTTTACCATTTACTTGGGGAGATGAATATTTTAATTTGACTTATGGAAACAACGCAATATTTTCATATGAAACAGCATTATACTTTTTAAATTTATGTGAAACTGTACCAAGTACATATCACATTACTGTAAATAGGGGATATAATGGTAGTTTAAAAAAAAATAATAACGTAAAATTACACTTTGTAAAAAATGAAATATTTGAATTAGGTAAGATAATGATTAAAAGTCCTCAAGGTCAAAATGTTTTTTGTTATGATGCAGAAAGATGTATATGTGATTTGTTAAAAGATAAAGACAATCAGGATATTGAAACTATAAAATATGCTATTACTGAATATTTGAATAATAAAAATGAAAGAGATTTACCAAAACTTATGGAATATGCCAAAAAATTTAATGTGGAAGCTGATATAAGTAAATATTTGGAGGTGTTAATGTAGTGTTAGATGCAGAAAACTTAAAAATCAAAATAAAAACAAAAGCACATGAAAATAATTTAGAACCACAAGATATAATGCAAATGTATTTTTTTGAAAGACTACTATATCGTATATCAATAAGTAAGTATAAAAACAATTTTATATTAAAAGGTGGTTTATTATTGTCAGCGATATTTGGTGATGAGCGTAGAACTACCCAAGATATGGATACAATGATAAAAGGATTACCACTAGATATGAAAACATTAGAAAATATTATTAATGAAATAATTAATATAAATCAGAATGATAATATTAGTTTTAAAATAAAAAATACAAAAGAAATAAGAATAATTGATAAATATGGTGGTTTAAAAGTTAATTTAATTGGATTTAAAGAACACTTACAAGTACCTCTATCAATTGACATAACAGTAGGAAATCCTATTACACCAAGAGAATTAGAATTTAAATATAAGTGTATGTTTGATGATTCTTATATTAGTATTATGGCATTTAACAAAGAAACTATAATTGCAGAAAAATTTGAAACATTTATAACAGACAACATCCTAAATACGAGAACAAAAGATTTTTATGATTTATATATGCTTTTAACAAAATTCTACAATGAAATAAACAAAGACACTTTGGTAAAAGCAATAAAAAATACTTTTAAAAGAAGAGAGACTAATTTTGATGTAGAAAAAATAGTAAAAACTTTTAGTTTGATAAAAGATAGTGACAAGTTAAGACAAAACTTTAAAAACTATAGAAATAAAAAAAATTATGTAAAAAGCATAGATTATGATGACGTTATGGACTCAATTAATTTAATTATTGAATTATTAGAAAATGAATTAATAGGAGTTTAATTGTATTTATTAGAGAAATCAACATTTTTGTATAATATAAATTTGATGTCCAATTAATTACTTTATTAACACAATTAAAAGCGAGACGATGGTCTCATTTTTTTAATTAATTATTTGTATATAAAAGAACTTCCTAATCACTTGAAATATATAATAAAAATCTATATAATATATACAAGGTTGTGGTTTTTATGGATAACATCATTAAAATAAAAGATTTATCTTTCTCTTATCAAGATAAACAAATATTTAAAAATTTAAATCTAAATATTAAAAAAAATAGTTTTAACAGTATTATTGGACCTAATGGTTGTGGGAAATCAACCTTAATAAAAATACTTACTGGTTTAATTAATTATGAAGGATACATTAGTATTGATGATTGTTATCTAAATAAAGAAAATATAAAAAAAATAAGAAGAAAAATTGGTGTTGTTTTTGATGATCCAGATAGCTCTTTTATTGGAGAAACAGTAATAGATGATTTAGCCTTTAATTTAGAAAATTTAACATATTCTAAAAATCAAATAACTAAAGAAATAAAAGAAATAACTGATCTTTTTCATTTAACAGACATTCTCTATGAAGAACCAGCTAATCTAACTAACAGTACTAAACAAAAAGTAGCGATTGCTTCCGCCTTAATCCATAAACCTAAAATCTTATTATTAGATGAATCTTTACATCAACTCACAGAAAAAGATAAAAAAATAGTATTTGATGCAATAAATTACTATAAAAAAAATTATAATTTAACTATTATATTAATAACTCATAATGAAGAAGACACCTTATCTTCAGACCGAATTATTGTTTTAAATAACCAAAAAATATATTTAGATGGTAGTGTAAAAGATGTATACAAAGAAGAAAGAAAATTAAAAACATTAGGAATAAATATCCCTTTTATTATAAAATTATCTCTTAATTTAAATTTATATGATTTAATAGATGAAATATATTTAACTGATAGGGCTTTAATTGATAAATTATGGTAGAATTAAAAGAATTATCATATAAAAATATTTTAAAAAATATATCATATAAATTTGAATCATCTAAAATAACTTCTATTGTTGGACCATCAGGTTCTGGTAAAACATTATTATTTAATATAATTACTAACTTAGTAAAAGACTATGATGGAAGTATTTTAATAAATAATAAAGATGTAAGAAAATTATCAAAAGAAGATTACCGTAAAATAGGATATCTGTTTCAATATCCTAGTGATCAATTATTTCAAAATACTGTATACGAAGAAATATCGTTTGGTTTAAAACACTATCACTATAAAGAAATAAAACAAGAAAAAATTATCAAAGATTCACTAAAAATAGTATCATTAGATGAAGAATATTTAACTAAAAATCCATATAATTTAAGTTATGGGGAAAAAACTAAAGTAGCACTTGCAACACTTCTTTCTTTAAACCCAGATATAATATTATTAGATGAACCAACAATTGGATTAGACTCTAAAAGTATTAATAACTTAATAAAATTACTTAATAAATTAAAAAATAATTATCACAAAACCATCATTATCGCGACTAATGATATTAACTTTTTAAGTAAAATTAGTGATAATGTTGTTGTAATAAATAAAAGTGAAATAATAACTAGTGGAAAAAAAGAAGAAATTTTAAAAGATATAAAATTGTTAAAAAATAATGATATAGCTATTCCTAAAATAATCAGTTTTATTGATTTAGTAAATAATAAGAAGAATATTAAATTAGACTATACCCTAGATATGAATGAATTAATAAAGGATATTTATCGTAATGTATAAAATAAATAAATATTACCTAAAAGATTCTCTTATTCATAAACTAAATCCAATAACAAAAATTATTTTACTACTATTAATGATTTTATCTTGTTTACTAAGTAAAAATATTATAAATATATTGATTGTTAGTATTTATACAATTTTATTATTACTATTAAGTAAAATAAATATTAAAATATATTTAAATAGCTTAATTAATATAAAAGTATTATTAATATTTATAATAATTATTAGTTTAATATTTAAAATTAATATACTAACAATAATATTAACTATATATAAAATAGTTATAGTAATACTTATAAGTACAATGATTACTCTAACCACACCACCTACAGAAATTACCTATGGATTAGAAAAAATATTATCTCCATTTAATAAAATTATCAAAGTAAAAGAAATCGCTTTAATGATAACTCTAGCACTAAGATTCATTCCAAGTACTAAAGAACAGTCAGAAAGAATAATTAAAGCCATTTCTGTAAGGGGGATAAACTATAACGGAAGTATTAAAAATAAACTAAGTATCATAAGTATTTTAATAACCCCAATGTTTATCTCTTCTATAAAAAAATCTGATCAAATATCTGATATAATGACAGTTAGAATGTATAACTATAGTAATATAAGAACTAATTACCGTATGAACAACTATCAGTATAAAGATACAATATTATTAATTATAACAACTATTATATTAATATTAACAATAATATCTTAAGAAAGGAAGTACAATATGCAAAGATATTTTATAACATTTTCCTATGATGGAACTAACTTCAGTGGATATCAAAAACAACCTCGTGAAAGGACTATCCAAAACGAACTAGAAAAAGCCTTAAAAGAAATAAATGAAAATAAAAAAGTTGAAGTTCATGCTTCTGGTAGAACCGATGCTAAAGTTCACGCTCTAAATCAAAAAGCCCATTTTGATTTAGATATAAAAATAACTAAAGAAAAATTAAAAAAAGCCTTAAACTCCCTATTGCCAGAAGACATTCATATCAAGAACGTAGAAGAAGTATCGGACAATTTTCACGCAAGATATAATGCCAAAGGTAAAGAGTACATCTATAAAATAAATATGGGTGAATATAACCCACTAGAAAGAAACTACGTCTATCAATACAATAATCGCTTGGATGTTACTGAAATAGAAAGAGCAATGAAATACTTAGAAGGAACCCACAATTTTAAATCATTTACCAAAACAGATGAAGAAAAAGACGATTATGTAAGAACTCTTTCTCAAACCAATTTAATAAGGGACCTAAAAGATGTAAACAAAATAACCCTAGTCTTTGTAGGAACTGGATTTTTAAGATATATGGTTAGAAATATGGTAGGAACACTAATAGAAGTAGGTGAGGGCAAAAGAAAAAGTGAAGATATAATAACTATTCTAAAAGAACAAAATCGCACCCACGCTGGCAAAACAGCCGCCCCAGAAGGACTATATTTAAAAAACGTCTTTTACTAATTGACAATTACCAAAATATGACATATAATTAACGTATAAGATATGGAAGTGATACTTATATGATGAAGATAAAATTAA
>JAEDMO010000025.1 GCA_016302935.1 Bacilli bacterium
TTAATTAGTGTAGGCAAAAACAATAGATATGGTCATCCAAAAGAACCAGTATTAAATATTTTAAGTAATAGTAAAATTTATAGAACGGATTTAGATGGATCAATAGAAATAAAATTAAATAAAAATGAATATAAGATTAGAACATGTCCACCATAGAGAAATATATGAATTATTATAACGAGATAAAAGAAAAATTAATAAAAAGTGAAATTTATGATAGTAATTAATGGCAAAAGTTCAAATGATAATAAAGTACATGTAACTTTTGGAAATTATAATATTACCCAAGATGGAAAAAAAGGTAAGGAATATCTCCGTTTATAAGTTTTAAATGTGATAATGCATATATTGGAATAGAAATGACATATGATAGAGATTGGTTAATTGATATGAAAATAAATAATAAAGTCGATATTACTAAATATATTTCTGACATAGCTTACTTTAGATAAAAAAAGTTGGATATCATTAATTTATGGTAAATATAATTGCTATTTAGAAAAAACAGAAAAAATTATTTTATAATTGAATTAAACTGTAAATCTGAGGAATGCAATGAAATTTTTGAAATACATATTAATGAAAATATTATTATAAATTTTTAATATTAAATAAAAAAGGAAATAATAGATATAAAAAGAAAGAATTTGTTGAAAACAAAAGGAAAGAAAATTTATTAAAAATTACTAATTAATATTTTTAACAATAAAAAAATAATGTATATAGTTAATCATAGCTATAAGCCGATTAATAATATTTAGATATCAAGTATGCTCTCAAATAAAATAAAGTGCGAACATTTTTGACTTATCCACCATAATATATAGTGTAAGCCACATACACAGATGTATGTGTTTATATAGATTGAAGAGTTCTTAAATAGAACTCTTCTATTTTACATCTCTTTTAAAAATATAAAATAATAAACATTTATATATATTTATTGCTTTATAATGGTATAATAAAAATAGGAGAGTGATCATATGAAAAATAAAAAAACAATGAAAATAATTTTATATACTTTAATTGTTATTCTTATTATATCAATAGGAGTATGTGCATATCTAATAATTACCGACATTGTAAAGAAAGAACAAAGAAAAAATACAACTAATTTTACTCCTGAAAAAGAAGAATGTAGCGTTGTAACCGAAGATCTTAATCAAATCCATCCGATTGATGGTTGTACTACCAGCACCTTTACGGTTAATAAAGTAACGCTTGATGGAGTAGATATGAAATTAGAAGCTACATTTATAAAAGGTAAAGATGATATTTTCACCATTAACTTAAAATTAGACGATAAAGGTATATCTGCCGCTAATTTTTCTAATTCAGCCCTTAATTTCTACCGTAGTCAAGTTAGCATTATCAATGATTCTTTATTACTTATTCAATCTGATACTGGTGACCAAATGGATACCCAAAATATAACTATTATCAACAATCAAAAAGAAGTTTTACTAAATGAAAGACAAGTAAAAATAACCGAGAAAGAGGAAAACGAATTTATCATCCATAGATATAATTTCTTAAGCATGGTATGTGAAGATGAGGAGAATAAAGACAAAATATTTGAAGTGGATTTTACTTATAAATTAGAAGATAATAAAATAAAACTAAAAGAATTAAAAAATATAACTTGTAACGAATACGTAACTAATGGTGAATAATTAACAAAGTTCAAAAATTTTTGAACTTTTTTTTAATATAAAATTATTAATAACTAAATAAATATTTTAACTTATTGTAATTTAGAGCGTTTTTATGATAAACTTAATATTAAGAAAAGCGGTGATTATATGTCAAATATAACTTTAATCTACCATTTAGATCAAGAGTTTATTAACAACAAAATTAATGAAATAAAAGAAAATTTAAAAATAGAAGATATCAGCATAATAAAATACACCTACGATAATAATATGGATAGTATTATTGAAGATGCAAATACTAAAAATCTTTTTGGTGATAAAAAATTAATAATCGTAGAAAATAGTACCTTCATAAATGAATCCGACAAACTAGACATATCACCACTAGAAACTTATTTAGATAATTTTAATAAAGATACATATCTAATATTCACACTAATTAGTGAATCGGTTGATACAAGAAGAAAAATATTTAAAAAAATTAAGGAAGTAGGTAATATCATCGCCTATGAAAAGATAGATAATAAATTCTTTATTAACTATATTAGTGACATACTAAAACAAAATAACAAAAAAATGGAACCAAGATTGATAGAAGAATTTTTAAATAAAGTTGGCTACGACTTAGGTAATATTAAAAACGAATTAGAAAAATTATTCATCCTAACAAACAACGAGAAAATAGAAGAAGAAGATATAAAATCCATAAACACAAATAATAAAGAAGAATCACTCTTTAGCTTAATAGATAGTATTGTTAATAAAGAAATATCTAAAAGTATAAAATTATATCGCTATTTTATAGGTAAAAATGAAGAAGTAATTAAAATAATAGCTATGCTTGCTAATAAATATCGTCTAATTTATCAAACAAAACTATTATACCAAGAGGGAAAAAACAAATATGACATTAGTAAAATATTAGGGGTACATAGCTACGCAATCTCCTTGGCCATTACCACGAGTTTTAAATATACTGACTCAGAATTAATTAGAATATTAAAAGAATTATATAACCTAGATTTAGATATTAAAATAGGGAAAGTAAATGATAAATTTGCTTTAGAGATGTTTATCTTAAAAAATAGTAAGGATTAATTAATCCTTACTATTTAATATTCTATTAGTATTGCTGAAGTTTAATTTAGCGATCTCTCTAAGCTTTTCCTTACCATATTTTTTTACAATCATAATACCAGCATCATCCACAATAGAAGAAGCCCCCTTAGGAATTAAGATATTAAGTTCATTTCCCATTTTATTAATCTCCTTAATAAAAACGTATCTGCTGATAATAGAAGAAACCGCCACGCTCATAACCTTATCTTCAGCTTTTGTCATAAATGTAACATTACGAACAACATTTTTAGCATCTTTTAAATAACCGAAATAGTTTTTTTCACTAGCAAATTCATCTATTACAATATAATCATAATCAACATTGTCCTTAACTAAACTATAAAGAGCTTTATTATGTAAAATAGCTTTTATTTTGTTCATATTCATATCACTACTATAAACTTTATTATAATCACTATTATTTAAAATAATTGTACAATGCTTAACCTTATCTTTAATTTTAGGTACAATTTTTAAAATATGCTCATCAAGCATCTTTTTAGAATCTCTAATTCCTAAACTTTCCAAATAAGGAATATCCTCTTTCTTTACATAACTAGCAGTAACAACAATCGGTCCAAAATAATCACCAGTTCCCACCTCATCACTACCAATACTAGTAATATCACTAGGTAATGTTATGCTATCGCTATCATCTTTATTTTTATAGCCTTCTTCCTTATCTTCATTCATTATCTCACTGATTGCATCATTTCCCTTGTTGAATTCCTGCCAAAGTAAAGCATCTTCCTTAGCATTTTCCCCTTGAAACATTACCTTGTTAGAAGTATAAAGAGTAATCACTGTTCCAGCTTCCTCTGCTTGAAAAACAGCATATGGAGGAGTTTTAGGTCTTAACTTATCCTGATAATATTCAATCATCTTCATTTTCGTATTATTATTTAAAGTAAAAACAACCGTATCATTTTTTTTCGTCATCTATATCACCAACTTTATTTTATCATAAATTTTACAAATTTCACTTTATTTTTTATAATATTTATTATATAATTATAACATAAAGGAGATGTAATTTATGAACATTATAGATGCTGTTATTATTTTATTTATCATTTTAGGTGCCGTTGTTGGATTTAAAGAAGGTTTTATTAAAAAAACAGCAAGCCTTATAGGATTAGTAGTAATAACAATTATTTCATTTTTATTAAAAGACATGATTTCAGTTATTCTTTATGAAAATTTGCCATTTTTTAACTTTGGTGGATTAATAAAAGGAGTAGAAATGATAAATGTCATAATGTATGAACTTATCGCTTTCTTCATTGTCTTTGCAGCATTATCTTTAATTTTAAGAATAATACTAGCGGTAACTGGCATTGTAGAAAAACTGCTTAAAATGACAATCATTTTAGCTGTCCCATCAAAAATACTAGGAGCAATAGTAGGAGCAATCGAATATTATATTTATGCTTTTATCATATTATTTATTATAACACTACCAGTATTCAATATTAAAATAGTAAACGAATCAAAATATAAAAACTTTATCTTAAATAATACTCCATTAGTATCTACATTAGCTAATAAAACCTTAGACACATATAAAGAAGTATATGATGCTATAGATAGTCATAATGGTAATAACACTGAAGAAGTAAATGCCAAAGTACTAGATGTTTTATTAAAATATGATATTATCAGTGTAGAAAGCACTGAAAAATTAATTAAAGCAAATAAAGTACACGTTAAAAATCCTGATGAAATATTAAACAAATATAGGGAGGTTAAGTAATGAGTGTAATTCATTTAGAAAACGAAAACTTTGAAGAACTTATTAAAAATAAAAAAGTAGTAGTAGATTTCTATGCCACATGGTGTGGTCCTTGTAAAATGTTCGGTCCCGTTTTTGAAAAAGTAAGTAACGAATCATCGATTACCTTTATTAAAATAGATGTAGATGCTCACGAAGATATTGCTAGAAAATATGGAATCATGAGTATTCCAACTGTAGTATTATTAAACAATGGGGAAGTAGAAAAAAAACATATGGGATTTATGACCGAAGAAGAACTTAAAAAATTCATTTAAATCAAATTAAAATTAAATAATTAAAACTTAAAGAATTTAGAAAAAAATAAAGAAGTGTCAAATTTCTTTATTTTTTTTGATATTTATTTTATAATTAAAATAAGGAAGTGAATTATGAACAAAATATTACTATGTATTTTAGATGGAGTTGGGATAAGAGAAGAATCGTACGGTAATGCTTTTCAAAATGCTAAAAAACCTAATTTTGATTATCTATGGAATAACTATCCTCATTCATTGCTTAATGCAAGTGAACAATATGTGGGACTTCCAAAAGGCCAAATGGGTAATAGTGAAGTAGGGCATACCAACATTGGAGCAGGAAGAATAGTATATCAATCATTAGAACTAATAAATCAAAAATTTAAAGATAAAACCATAGAAAACGATCCTTCATTAAACGAATTATTTAAATACGTTAAAGAAAATAATCGTCCTCTTCATATCATCGGCTTATTTAGCAACGGGGGGGTTCACTCTCATATTGATCATTTTATCAATATGCTAAACATTGCTAATAATAACAATATAAAAAATATCTACGCCCATATAATTACTGATGGAAGGGATACCAAAGATAATATTGCTACTTCTTTTGTCGATATATTTAATAAAAATAAAGTAGGTAAAATTGCCAGCATCTCCGGCAGATATTATGCAATGGATAGAGATAAAAGATATGAAAGAACAAATCTTTATTATGACACAATAACCAATAAAGGAAAAAACAAAATAGATATTTATGACTACATAGCAACATCATATAAAAATAATTGTTACGATGAATTTATTAAACCATCATTAATTGATCCTGATGGCTATATAGATAAAAATGATGCAGTTATTTGGATTAATTTTAGACCGGATAGAGCTATCCAAATAGTAGAAAAACTAGAAAAACATTGCAAAGTGTTAAGTCTTATGTACATAAGTGATCAAATAAAAAGCCCATATATCATCAAAAAACAACAAATAGAAGATACATTAGGAGAATATTTATCATCACTAGACTACCACCAACTAAGAATTGCAGAAACAGAAAAATATGCCCACGTAACATATTTCTTCGATGGTGGAAAAGAATTAGATTTAAAAAATTGTGATAAGGTTTTAATACCATCAAAAAAAGTAGCTACTTATGATCTAGAGCCTTCCATGAGCGCATACGAAATAACCGATAAATTACTATCGATTATAGATGATTATGATTTTATAGTTTTAAACTTTGCCAATGGTGATATGGTTGGACATACTGGTAACTATGATGCAACAATCAAAGCCATAGAAACAATAGATAACTGTTTAGGGAAAATAATAGACAAAACAAATGAAATAAATATGACCTTAATTGTTACCGCAGACCACGGCAATTGTGACTATATGATTGATGATATGAAAGCTAAAGTAACCACTCATTCTTTGAGTAAAGTTCCCTTTATAATTGCTGAAAATAAAATAAATCTAACAGACGGCAATTTATCTGACATTGCGCCAACAATATTAGCTTTAATGAATTTAAAAATTCCTAAATCAATGACTGGAAATATTTTAATTATTAAATAACTTTAAATAGTTATTTTTTTTGTAAATAGGAAGTAAAATAGTGTCAAAAACATTGAAAAACAAATATCGTTTTGTTAAAATAAAAAAGTAGTTTTAAAAGGAGGAATAAAATGACAAAATATGTATATGCCTTTAACGAAGGTAACAAAGATATGCGCAATCTACTCGGTGGTAAAGGGGCCAACCTTGCTGAAATGACTTCTATTGGCTTGCCAGTACCAAGAGGATTTACCATAACAACAGAAGCGTGCAACAAATATTATGAAGGTGGAGAAAAAATTGGTGAAGATGTAAAAACACAAATATTTGAAAAATTAGCAGAATTAGAAAAAATTACTGGTAAAAAAATGGGAGATTTAGAAAATCCATTACTAGTATCCGTAAGAAGTGGTGCTAGAGCCTCTATGCCAGGAATGATGGATACAGTTTTAAATTTAGGTTTAAATGATGAAGTAGCTGAAAATTTTGCTATTGCCACTAATAATAAAAGATTTGCCTATGATTCATATAGAAGATTTATTATGATGTTTGCAGACGTAGTAAAAGGATATTCAAAAAGTTCATTTGAAAGACTTTTAGATAGTATCAAAGAAGCTAAAAATGCAAAATACGATACTGACTTAGATGCTGAAGATATGTATGAAGTAGCATACAAATTCAAAGAAGTATATAAAGAACTAGCAGGTGAAGAATTTCCACAAGATCCTAAAGTTCAACTTATAGAAGCAGTAACTGCAGTATTCAGAAGTTGGAATAATGAAAGAGCAATTATCTATAGAAGAATGAATGACATTCCATCATCTTGGGGAACTGCCGTAAACGTTCAAGAAATGGTTTACGGAAATAAAGGAGATGACTGTGGAACCGGCGTAGCATTTACAAGAAACCCTTCAACTGGCGAAAATAAACTATATGGTGAATATCTAATTAATGCCCAAGGAGAAGATGTTGTTGCTGGTGTACGTACTCCTCAAGACATATCTACCTTAAAAGATGTAATGCCTAGTGTTTATGAAGAATTTGTTAAAACAACTCAAATTCTAGAAAAACATTATCGTGATATGCAAGATATGGAATTTACTATTGAAAATGGAAAATTATTTATGCTTCAAACAAGAAATGGTAAAAGAACTGCAGGAGCAGCCTTAAAAATAGCCGTTGATTTAGTAAATGAAGGTATGATTACCAAAGAAGAAGCATTACTTAAAGTAGAACCTAAACAATTGGATAGTCTACTACATCCAAACTTTGATACAGTAGCTTTAAAAGAAGCAAAACAAATCGCTACTGGCCTTGCAGCTTCACCTGGAGCAGGATGTGGTAAAATATATTTTAATGCCGAAGATGTAACCAAAGCCAAAGAAAAAGGAGAAAAAGTATTACTTGTAAGGCTAGAAACATCACCAGAAGATATTCAAGGTATGAATGATGCTGAAGGAATTTTAACTATTCGTGGTGGTATGACATCTCACGCTGCTGTAGTTGCTCGTGGTATGGGTAGATGTTGTGTGTGCGGTTGTGGTGAATTAACTGTAAACGAAGAAGAAAAAACATTAACTACTAAAGATGGTATTACCTATAAAGAAGGAGATTATCTATCAATCGATGGTTCAACTGGAAAAGTATATGAAGGCATTGTTAAAACAGTAGCACCAACTATTAGTGGAGACTTTGAAACATTTATGTCATGGGCTGATGCTACGCGTAGCCTAAAAGTTAGAACCAACGCTGATACTCCAAAAGATGCAAAACAAGCACTTGCCTTTGGTGCCGAAGGAATTGGGCTATGTCGTACAGAACACATGTTTTTTGAAGAATCAAGAATATTCAACTTTAGAAGAATGATTGCAGCAGAAACTAAAGAACAAAGAGAAGAAGCTTTAGAAAAAATTCTTCCTTATCAAAAAGAAGATTTTGAAGGATTATTTGAAGCAATGGGTGACTATCCAGTTACTATTCGTTTCTTAGATCCACCATTACATGAATTCTTACCTCATACAGATGAAGAAATCAAACCTCTAGCAGAATCTCTTGGCGTATCATTTGAAAGCCTTAAAAAGAGAGTAGAATCATTAAAAGAATTCAATCCAATGATGGGACATCGTGGTTGTAGATTAGCTATAACTTATCCTGAAATTGCTGTAATGCAAACTAAAGCGGTCATTGAAGCTGCTATTAATGTTAACAAAAAAGGTGGTCACGTTGTACCTGAAATAATGATACCACTAGTTGGCGAAGTAAAAGAATTAAAATATGTTAAAAATATCGTTTGTGAAACAGCTGATAAAATTATCGCTGATTCTAAAGTTGATCTAAATTATAAAGTAGGAACAATGATAGAAATACCAAGAGCAGCTTTAACAGCTGATGAAATTGCCGAAGTAGCAGAATTCTTTAGCTTTGGTACAAACGATTTAACCCAAATGACTTACGGATTTTCTAGAGATGATGCTGCTAAATTCTTAGATGTATATTACGAAAAACAAATCTTAGAATCAGACCCATTTGCTAGATTAGATCAAAATGGAGTAGGTAAATTAGTTGAAATGGCTGCTACTAAAGGTAGAGCAACTAGACCAAACATTAAACTTGGTATTTGTGGAGAACATGGTGGTGATCCTTCATCAGTAGAATTCTGCCACAAACTAGGACTTGATTATGTATCTTGCTCACCATTTAGAGTTCCTATTGCAAGATTAGCCGCTGCCCAAGCTGCTATCAATAATAAGTAATTACTAAAAGATTGAGATAATGTTATTTCAATCTTTTTTATTTGAAATTTAAACACCAAACAAAAAAACCGCTATCTGCGATTTTCTAGTTCTTGTGATTCCAAGCTTTAGCGTTAAAGTTAATACAATCTGGATTAATATCAAAAAGTTCTCCAATTGTATGCTTAACTATATCATTTCTATTATTATAATCACGTGTAGCAATTAATTCATATACCCTATCATTTATTACTACAAATTTTTTCATTTTTCCGTATTTTGGTAACTCAAAATTTAATAAACATTCTGGTCCTTCTTCTAATACTTCCGTACTACATCTAAACACAATTGTTCCTTTTATAAGTATTGTGTTTTTTCCATATAATTGTCTTATCTCCTCAATAGTTGTAGCTTTGTTTTTAAAAAAATTTATCATATCTTTTTCTATAAATATTTGCTCAATAGGTTTATTAAAGAATTTACTAATTTTCATTGCTAAATCTAATGAAATATTATTCTTATTATCTTCTAATGAAATAATAGTTTGTCTAGAAACACCTAATTCATTAGCTAATTGACTTTGAGTTATATTCTTCTCCTTTCTTAATTCGGAAATTTTATTAATGATCATTTGTTATTTCCCCTT
The DNA here is from genome assembly GCA_016302935.1 of Bacilli bacterium. Classification (GTDB taxonomy): domain Bacteria; phylum Bacillota_I; class Bacilli_A; order RF39; family UBA660; genus JAEDMO01. The sequence continues at coordinate 9,744 of JAEDMO010000025.1, forward strand.
TCGAAAAGTATAATAACACGAATAATATGTAATGTCAAGCAAAATATACATTGCATTTAGAAAAAATATGATATATAATATAAATGAAGGTGATAATAATGTCAAAAATTGTTGATTCTATTATAGGACTTGCTATGGGTGATGCAATGGGAGTACCACTAGAATTTTCTATAAGAAAGAAATTAATTGAGCATCCAGTAACTTCTATGCTTGGATATGGTTCACATGATGTCCCGGCTGGTTCTTGGTCTGATGATACCACTATGACAATATGCGAAATAGAATCATTTAATAAAAATAATAAATTTGATTATGATGATATAATGAAAAACTATATTAAATGGGTAATGAATGGAGAATTTACTCCAACAGGAGAACTATTTGATATAGGAAGAACATGCTTAAAAGCAATAAGAAAGTACGATGAAGGAAAAACAAGTGCTACCAAGTGTGGAAGTACATCAATTGAATCTAATGGAAACGGATCATTAATGAGGATTTTACCAGTAGCGCTATATTCATATTATAAAAATTTAGATGAATCAAGTATTATTAAATTAACTAACGAAATGTCTTCATTAACACATGGACACGATATAAGTAAATTAGGTTGCTACATATATGTTAGATATATTATGTTTTTAATTGATGGATTTACTAAAGAAGAAAGTTATTTAAAAATAAAAGAATTAGATTATTCTTCATATAGTAAGGAATCACTAGAAGTCTATGAAAGAATATTAAAAAATGATATAAAAAATTATAAACTTGATGATATTTATTCAAGCGGTTATGTTGTAGATACATTAGAAGCATCATTGTGGGTACTATTAAATACAAATAGTTATAAGCAAGCAATTATTGGCGCTATTAACTTAGGACAAGATACAGATACAATTGGTGCAATAGTTGGATCCATGGCAGGCGTAATTTATGGGATTAATGATATTCCAAAATCATGGTTAGAAAATCTAAAAAGAAAAGATTATTTAATGGATTTGGCATTAAGTTTTGATGATTTGATAGTACCCAAGATTAAAGACCCTGTACTTGGGAGTTCTATTGGGGATATTATTGGTTCAGTTTACGAAATATCCGATTGTAAAACAAATAAAAATTTTAATCTATTTAATAAATATGATAGATTTACAGATGACACTGTTATGACATTTGCAGTTACAAAATCATTTTTGAATTGCAATAAAAATTATAAAAATTTAAAAAAAGTATCCGTTGAAACAATGACAGAAATTGGAAGAAAATATCCTAAATGTGGATATGGACCTAGTTTTTTAAAGTGGCTGTTAAGTGAAGAACATGAGCCTTATGGAAGTTATGGCAATGGAGCTGTTATGAGAATAAGTTCTATACCAATGTTTTCGGATAATTTAGAAGATATAAAAAAGTATTGTTCAATAATAACTAATTTATCTCATAATCATGAAGAAAGTATTAAAGGTGCTGAATCAGTCTGCACAGTAATTTATTTGATTAAAAATAAAAAAACAAAAGAGGATATAAAAAAATATATTGAAGAAAATTATTTTAAATTAAATGAAACTGTTAATTCTTTAACAGAATCAAAGAAAAAAATAATCATTAAATCTTTAGACACTGCTAAAGCTTCAATTCAATGCTTTTTAGAGTCGTATGATTATGAAGATGCAATAAGAAATGCAATATCTATAGGTGGAGATAGTGATACTATAGCCGCTATCACAGGTGGAATGGCTGCTTCATATTATGGAATACCTAATGATATATATACAACAGGACTGTTATATTTAGATGACTATTTAAGAAATATTTATGATGAATATTTAAAGCAAACAAATTTGAAATGGGAGTAAATATAAATCTACACTTTTGCGCTTTGTAATTAAAAGAGGTAGAAATCTCTAGGTAATATAAGCAATGATTTAGGCCGTTATTAATAAAAAGAATAGTAATCACTAGTTTATACAGGCTATAACACAAGCCAAAGTAAAAGAAAATATGAATAATTAGTCCGTAATTATGAACCTTATTTAAACTATATAAATAAAGAGGTTAAGCAATTTTAAGAAATATAAGTTTAAATAATCTATAATAGTAGAGAATTATGCTTAAATTAGACTGAGATTTTTAAATCTTGGTCTTTTTTGTTATCCCTATTGCAAATAGTCTATTTGTGATATATAATAAAAATATATTAAATAGTTTGCCTGATATTTATATGACAATTTAAGCGATAGGGTTTATTTCTGGAGGCAAAATAGAAATATGCATGATGCGGAGATACTTATTTATAAGATAAGTGTCTCTTTTTATTTTGAAAGGGTGTGATATAATGAATGAAATAATAGAAAAAGAAAATGTGGTAATTGAAAATATGATTTATGAAATTAGAGGAGTGCAAGTAATGCTATCATCTGATGTAGCAAGTCTCTATCAAGTTGAAACAAGGAGAATTAACGAAGTTATTAAAAGAAATATAAGTAGATTTCCTGAATCCTTTTGTTTCCAATTGACAAAAGAAGAAATTGATAAACTATCTTTAAGGTCGCAATTTGCGATCTTAAACAAGAATAGGAATATGAGAGGCCAGCATTTTAAATATTTACCTTATGTTTTAACTGAGCAAGGGATAATGATGTTATCTGGTCTTCTAAAAAGTGATATTGCAGTAAAGGTAAACATTCGAATAATAGATGCATTTGTAAAAATGAGACGATATTTTGCAAATACTATATCAAACAATGAAATGTTGATTAATCATGAAAATAGAATATTAAAATTAGAAAAAACATTTGATAAATTGAATGAGAAGAAAGAAAAAAATAAAATATTCTTTGAAGGAGAATTATATGATGCATATT
>JAEDMO010000072.1 GCA_016302935.1 Bacilli bacterium
TCATGCCCTTATAGGGCTTAATCAAGCCACCAGCTAAGCTGGTGGTACATGACTTTTACTATTTATTTTTACTAAGGGTGGTGAGGGAATGGCTTCAGAAAAATTTTATATTGTAAGCAATAAAATTATGCCAGAAATTTTCATGAAAGTACTAGAAGTTAAAGAGAATCTTTTGACAGGTAAAGCAAAAGATATAAGTGAAGCTGTAAAACAAACAGGAATAAGTAGAAGTACCTACTATAAATATAAAGATCATATATTTCCAATGACAGAAGGATTAAACAGTAAAAAGATAACCTTAGTTGTCTTATTATCACATGAAGCTGGGACTTTATCTAAGGTTTTAGATTGCATTGCATTTAACAAGGGAAATATATTGACTATAAATCAAGACATACCAATAAATATGGCAGCTAATGTAACTATAACATTAGATATAGCTAATATTAAAAAAGATTTAAAACATTTAGTAAATACCCTAAGAGGGTTGAAAAATGTAATAAGCGTTAAAGTTTTAGCTATGGAATAATAAAGGAAGTGTTAGAATGAAAAAAGATTTTTATATTAATAATAGAGATAAGGTATTGAATAAAATTAAAGATAATTCTTTATTTATACTATTTGCAGGAACAGCACCTAAAAAAACTGCTGATGAGAATTATCAATTTACACCAAATAGAAATTTTTATTATTTAACTGGAATTGAGGAGGAAGAACATATTTTAGTTTTATCTAAAATAGAAGGTGAACTTAAAGAATATTTATTTATAAAGGAAGTTGATCCTGTTAGAGAAAAATGGGAAGGGAAGACTATTAGGAAGGAAGAAGTATTTAGTATTTGCGGAATTAAAAATGTTAATTTTTTAGGGGATTTTAATAGCTTCATAGAGAAAAATATCCTTAATGGTGAAGAAATTAACTTATATTTAGATTTAGAAAAAGAAAATAAATCTTATGATTTTATAAAGGAAATTAAAGATAAATATTTTAATGTAAATATACTAAATTCCCATAGACTAGTAGGGGAATTAAGACTTATAAAAACTGAAGAAGAAATAAGCAGAGTAAGAAAAGCAATAGCTATAACTATAGAAGGCGTAAAAGAGCTTATGAAGAATTCTAAAGAAGGAATTAAGGAATATGAACTAGAAGCTTATTTTGATTTTGTTTGTAAGAAAAATGGAGTTAAGGATTTAGCTTTTAAAACTATTGCTGCAGCGGGGAAGAATGCTACGGTTTTACATTATGTAAATAATGACTCCCAATTAAAACATGGAGATTTAATATTATTTGATCTAGGAGCTCAATATAAATATTATAATGCTGATATATCAAGGACCTTCCCTGTAAGCGGTAAATTTACAGAGAGGCAAAAGGAAGTTTACAATGCAGTACTTAGGGTTAATGAGAGAGTAATAAAAGAAATGAAGCCAGGAATAAGCTTTTTAGAGCTAAATAAAAAGGCAAAGGAATGGATTGCAGAAGAATGCATTTCATTAGGTATTATTAAAAATAAGGAAGAGGTATCAAGGTATTATTATCATAGTATAGGACATAGTTTAGGAATGGATACTCATGATATAGAACTTGAAAATAGAAATGTAATATTTCAGCCAGGTATGATATATACCGTGGAACCAGGTATATATATTGAAGAAGAAGGAATAGGTATAAGAATAGAAGATGATGTTCTAATTACTGAAGAAGGCAATGAAGTGTTAACGAAGAAAATGATTAAAACTGTAGATGAAATTGAAGAATTTATGAATAATAAAAATAATTATATTGCAAATAATGAGTAATAAATGTACAATGTTTAGGTAAATTAAATGTAAATAAAGATTGGGTAGAGGTGCGATACTTAAGAGTACTATTAATGAGATAAGCACTATGAATTAATAGGAAAGGAATTATCGCCGAAGCATATGATTGAAGCTTTAATATCATATAGCTGGGGTTACATAGAATATATGTAACACTGTCACAAAATTAATTTGTGGGGAGCTATCACTTAGGGAATTTAATCTTATTTTTATAAGCATATTCTAGCCTTGGGTGAATACCCAAGGCTTTTTTATTTATTATATTATATTTTCTTTGAATATGTGGAAAACTATTTTTAAATTTTATATATTTTTAAAATTATAAAAATAATAAATAAAAATTCTGCCCTTTAATTATTTACAAGACTTTGATAGTGTAAAGTTTCGTATGAAAAAATAGAGTTAATTAAAGTTAAAGAATA
>JAEDMO010000073.1 GCA_016302935.1 Bacilli bacterium
TAGATATTATATTTACATTTAAAAATGTTACATAAAAAGGGTATCTGGGGATACTATTCAGAAAATAGCAGCTAAATATAATGTTGATCCAGCTATAATTTATCAAATTAATGGATTTGATCCTGATTATGTTCCAACATTAGGAACTAATATTATCGTTCCTGTAAGAGCAAATGCTAATTTTGAATATTATACTATTAAAAAAGGGGATAATTTATATAAAATTGCTCAAAAATATAATACTAATCCACGTTTATTAGCTATTTTAAACGGATTAGATGAAAGCGATTATATTTATCCTGAACAAGTAATAATGGTTCCTAAGCAAGGTATTAGTTTTTATATTGTTAGGCAAGGAGATACTTTAAATACTGTTGCCAAAATGCTAGATACTAACATTATGAATCTTCTTAATCAGAATTCTAATATTTATTTACAGCCAGATCAAATTATAGCATTTAGAGAAAATAATATTTAAATTCTCTTTTTTTTTTGATATAATTAAGAAAAGTAGAGGTTGATATATATGATTTTGAGAAAACCGTATGCCTTTTTAATAAAAAGATTTAGATTAATTCATATTGTTATGAGTTTTATGATGGTATATTTGGCTTATAAAACTGGTGAGGCTGTTAAGTATTTTAATGATTATATTAGTAGTGATGTTATTTTAAAAAGTCAAGCTAGTAATTATTTTAATACGATAATGTTTGTAATTGTTATCTTAATAGTAGCATTTTCAGCGGTTGTATATTATTTACTTAGATATAAGAAAAAACCACGTATGACTTATCTTGTTATTATTATTGGTTATTTATTTAGTTTAGTTATTTTTTATAATTCGTTTTCGGTGTTTAAGGAATTGGAAACAACTATTTTAGAGGCAAAAACGATAAGGTTGTGGCGAGATCTTTTGACTTTTTGTTTATATTATCAATATATAATGACTGTTATTATGTTGATGAGGGGATTAGGGTTTGATATTAAAAAATTTAATTTTCAGACTGATATAAAAGAATTGGAGATAGAATCTTTAGATAATGAAGAGTTTGAATTTGTTTTAGGGGATACTAGTGCTAAATTAGCTCGTAATAGTAGGAAACAGATAAGAAGGTTAAGGTATTTTATTGTTGAAAATAAATTTATTTTAAGTATTATTTTAGGGGTAGTAGTATCTATATTTGTTATTTTGTTAGTTATAAATTTAACTATTACTAATAAAATATATAATGAGAATCAAAACTTTTTAACTAATAATTATCAAATTAATATTACAAATAGTTATTATACTAAAGTAGATAGTAAAGGAAAGTATATAACTAGTAAGAATGATAATTATTTAGTTCTTAATATGAAAATTAAATCTTTATCAGGGGAAGATAAATTAACTTTAACTGATTTTCGTATTATTATAGATGATAATAAATATTATCCAATTACTAAATATTGTGATTCATTAAAGGATATTGGCAAATGTTATAATAAGCAAAAGATTACTAGTGTTAGTGATACTTATTTATTGGTATATAAATTACCTAAATATTATAATAAATTAATGCTTTTCTATGAGGATAGTATAAAATTTAGTAATGCTGGTATTGAATCAAAATATAAAAAGGTAAGATTAAATCCAGTTAATCTAGATAAAATTTCAACGGTAAATGAGACAGTGCTTAATAGTCCTTTAACTATTAATAATAATTTTGTTAGTGATACTAGTTTTTCTGTAATATCTTACGATATTAATAAGAGATTTTTTCATACATATGAAAGTTGTGTAAACAATAAGTGCGTTACTTTAACAGATGTTATCGTTACTAATAATGTTACTACAACTAATAAAACTATTATTAAACTAAAGGTAGCTTATAATGGTTCATTAAGTTTAAATACTTTTATCGATCGTTACATATTTATTGAGTATAAAAAGGGTGATGCGGTATATAAGAGTAATGTTATTAATAGAACTCCGTCAAATGAAAATCAATACATATTCTTGGAAATAGATTCAGATATTTTAGATGCTGATTACATATCTGTAAGTGTTGGTGTTAGAAATTATTTATATAAATATAAATTGAAATAGTAATATCTATTTCTTTTTTTATTTTAGTCAAAAAAAATAAATATTTTAATATAATATATTGAACTTTATAAAAATATTTGTTATAATTAACATACGTTTGATGGACCTATAGCCAAGTGGTAAGGCATGGGACTGCAACTCCCTGA
>JAEDMO010000026.1 GCA_016302935.1 Bacilli bacterium
AAATAAATAAGCTATTTATCCAAAAAACTACATTTTCTACATAATTCACACACCTTTTTATTATGTATAAAACCCTCCTTAATTTCTTTAAATAACTTGCTATTAATAATACTTTCAAATTCATCTTCATAAATATTTCCAAGTCTTATTACCCCATCACCATCTAAACAGCAAGGAACCACCGTCCCATCACTAAGTATTCCAATATGACTTCTAGTACCATAACATTTGCCAAATTCACTATAATAATCATTATTAATATTTGGCCATACAAATACCCTATCTTTATTTAAATATAAATTCTTCCTTATCTTAACCTTATCATCGTTTTTTATCTTTTCAAATAAAGAAGAAGAAAGTCCATACTTATTCTTCAAAAATTCATATACATCATAATTATTATCAATACCCTTATCAATATTCCATAATCTCAAAGAAACAATGATATCACTATTATCTAAAATTTTTAAAACACAATAAAGAACCATATCCAAATAATCAAAATCATTAGCTAAAGAATGAATAGAAATATTAATCTGTCTAATAACATCGCTATTATTTAAAATTACATCTATCTTTTTTTCAAGTAAACTTCCATTAGTGGTAATATTTACCTTTTTCTTATATTTTCTAGCCACGTTTAAAATACCATCCAAATCCTTATGTAACAATGGTTCTCCTTTAACATGCAAATATAAATAATCCGTATATTTATCTATTTTTTTAACAATATATTCAAATTCTTCTACACTAACTTCTTTTATTTTTCTATTATTCTTACTACAAAAAGAACAATTTAAGTTACATTTATTAGTAATTTCTATATATATTTTCTTAAACATTCTATTCACTTTCCAACTCAAATATAATATCTCTAAGTTCCATTGCTCTTTCAAAATCAAGTTTTTTAGCAGATTCTCTCATCTCAACAGTAAGCTTATTAATAAGTTCTTGCTTTTCCTTCTTAGACATTTTTTCATTTTTAGTTTTGCTTTCTTTAACGAAGGCTTCATTAGAAATTAAATCTCTAATTTCTTTAATAATAGTTTTAGGAACAATACCATGTACCCTATTATATTCTTCTTGAATAGCTCTCCTTCTCCTAGTCTCAGAAATAGCCTCTTCCATACTATCACTAATATAATCAGCATACATAATAACATGACCATTACTATTTCTAGCACATCTACCAATTGTTTGAATTAAACTTCTACTGCTTCTCAAGAAACCTTGTTTATCCGCATCCATTATAGCAATTAAACTTACTTCAGGAATATCTATTCCCTCACGAAGTAAATTAATACCTACCAAAACATCATACTTACCCATTCTCAAATCTCTAATTATTCTAGTTCTTTCCAAGGTTTTAACCTCATTATGCAAATAAGCAACCTTAATATCTAAATTTTTTAAATAACTAGTTAATTCTTCAGCCATTCTAATCGTCAAAGTAGTTATTAAAACTCTTTCATTAAGCGAGATTCTCTTACTTATCTCATTAATTAAATCATCGATTTGACCTTTCGTAGGCTTAACTGTAATAGTAGGATCAAGTAACCCAGTAGGTCTTATAATTTGTTCAACAACCCTATTATTTACAAGTTCAAGTTCATAATCACCTGGAGTAGCCGAAACATATATTACCTGCCTTAACTTTTTATTAAATTCATCGAACTTTAAAGGTCTATTATCAAGAGCACTAGGAAGCCTAAATCCATAATCTACTAAATTTTGTTTTCTAGCTCTATCACCATTATACATTCCCCTAACCTGTGGTAACGTAACGTGTGATTCATCTATTATCATCAAAAAATCATCACCAAAAAAATCGATCAAAGTAGTAGGAGTATCTCCAGGATTCCTTAAAGCAAGGGGAGCAGAATAATTTTCGACCCCTCTACAAGTACCCGTTTCCTCTAACATTTCCATATCATAATTAACTCTTTCACTAATTCTTTGAGCTTCAATCAATTTATTATTTTCCTTAAAATATTTAACCCTATCTTCTAATTCTAATTTTATATTACAAATTGCTTGTTTTAACTTATCATCACTAGTTACAAAGTGTGAAGCCGGAAATAATGAAACCGTTCTTTTATCTTTTAAAATTCTTCCTGTAATTACATCAAATTCACTAATTCTATCTATCTCATCTCCAAAAAACTCTACTAAAATTCCCTCTTTTCTCTGATAACTAGGAATTATCTCTAAAATATCCCCTCTTACTCTAAAACAACCTCTTTTCAAATCAAAATCATTTCTATCATATAACATATCAACAAGCCTTTTTAAAACAACATCTCTTGAAATATTATCGCCAACATTTAAAGTTAACATCTTATCTTTATAATCTTCAACTTCACCAATACCATATATACAAGAAACAGATGCTACCACAATAGTATCCTTCCTAGTAATAATAGAAGAAGTAGCACTATGTCTTAATTCATCAATTTCATCATTAATAGAAGAATCTTTTTCAATATAAGTATCAGTAGAAGGAACATAAGCTTCCGGTTGATAATAATCATAATAAGATACAAAGTATTCTACTCTATTATTTGGAAATAACTCCTTAAGTTCTGAATAAAGTTGACCTGCTAAAGTTTTATTATGGGCAAGTACTAACGTCGGTTTATTGACTTCATTTATTACATTAGCTATTGTAAAAGTTTTACCAGTTCCTGTCGCCCCAAGTAAAACTTGATGTTTCTTTCCCTCATTTATTCCCTTAACTAATTCTTCAATTGCTTTTGGCTGATCCCCACTTGGTTTATATTTTGATACTAAATTAAACATATATTTCCTCCTTTCTTATTCATTCTAACATAAGAATGAATATGGACTAATAAAATCAAAATCTATTTTTAACATTTAATATTATCTAATTGATTTAATTATATTTATCCATTTTTCTAAACTAAACAACTATCAAATTACTTATATATTTTAACATCTTTATTTCAAATTAACAACTATCAAAACAAAAAAACACTATCATTAAAAAGACATATTTAAAATTAAAAAAGTATAAATTTCAATTAATTAATAATCTACTCTTTATACTTTATTATTTAAATAAATACAAATGTTATTAATTCATTCTCTTTTTTAAACTAACTAATCCCAAAATTAATCCTAATAATGAAATACTACCAATAACAACATATAAAAGTATTCCATCATAAGTATCTGGAGTTGGTGGTAATGCTTTAAAAGTTGCAATTACCTCAACATCAGATTTTGGCATTTCAAACATGTAATTAGTTAATGTTACTTCACTATCATCACTTAAATTGATAACCTTTATAGTATCCAATTCATATCCTTCATCAGGATTAATTGTAAGCTTAACTTTATCACCAAAAGCTACTCTAATTTTATCAGAAGTAACAGTTCCATGAGAAGAATCTTTTACCTTAACAAAATATTCATCTCTTCCATCTTCTCCGATAACCTTACCGCCATTTAAATTAGAAACATCTCCATTGTTTGTAAATGTACCATTAGTACTATCGATTATACCTTCATTATCAACTGTTCCATTATTAGTAAAATTAACACCTTGACTTAAAACAAGACTTACATTAGGTTTTATTTTTACTAAAGTATCAGCAGGAATCTCTACATCATCGGAAATAGGTAAATCATTATTAATAACAATATCCTTGCTACCTGATTCTAATGCTTCTTGTAATGATGGATAATAAGCAGTTGTTCCATTAGCATCATCAAAATTTGCCATTACAGGAAATCTTACATCATAAGATAAACTAACATATTCACGATTAACAGGACCGTTTCCATCATCACGAGCCCATTCCATCATTAACATATTATTTGTATAAATAACAAAACGGAAATTTTCGCCATATTTTAATTCAGCACCATTTAATAATGACACCAAATTTTCTCTTATAGATACCGTACCAGTTCCATATCCAGGAGCAGTTTTCCATTGAGTACCATCAAAATATTGAACATAAATACCAGGTGCCCAAAACTTTCTATTACCACTAGGTGTATCAGAATCTACAGCACCATCCACCGCAGATTTTATAGAAGTTATATTATCACTAGCTTGATACCATTTAGAATTCTTATAGAAACTACTTCCATCAATAGGAAGGTCTATTCCAAAAAAGTATAATCCTAAAGATGCCCTTCCACCTTCACCAGCATGACCTGGTTTTTGATTTAACACTCCATTTATAAGTGTTTCATCAACAGTAATAATAGCTTTTATTTCATTAATATCATTCGTGCTATCATAAGATTTTTCAAAATCTACAATACCAAGATTTTCAGTAATTGTAATCCCGCTAGTTAAATTTGTAGCATTAACCCTCACCATAGCTACACAAATAACAAACAAGAAAGTACCAAATAATTTTATTCCTTTTTTCATTTTAAATCCTCCATTTAAACTTAAATATAAATATAGGTCTTAACAATATTATAAACAGAAAATCATCCAAGATAATAATATCAACTACTATGTAAATAAAGCTACAAAAATTAAATAATAATTGATAAATATAAGCTGCTAAAACACACGTTTATTTTATAATAAGTAACCTATACTAACAAAAGTATATCATATTCTAAAAAAATTAACAATATTTTTAAAAAAAATGTAAAAAAAACCTAAAATGTAAAATTAGTAAATAAAAAAGAAGAAACAAAATGAATTTTTTGATATAATATTATTAGTGATATTATGGTAATAAGAAAAAAAAGAAAAATTAAATGGAAAAATGTATTTTTAGCTCTATTTGTCTTAATCTGCTTAGTTGGACTAGGAACAAGTCTTTTTAACATCATTAAATGGAAAATAGAAGCCAAAACAACTAATAACCAAATTGAAACAGCACAAAAAGTTGTAAAACCAGTCGAAATAATTGATAATGATAAAATAGAGATAATTGAACAAGAAAAAGTTCCTTTAGATAATCCATATTGGGAATATGTTCAAATGAATTTAATAGATGTTGACTTTAATGATTTAAAAAACATAAATCCATCCACTATCGGTTGGATACAAGTAAATGGAACCAATATTAATTATCCATTTGTTCAAACAAATGACAATAAGTATTATTTAAATCATTCATTCAACAAAAGCAAAAACTCCGCCGGATGGGTATTTATGGATTACCGAAACAATATATCTGTCTTAGACAAAAATACAATTATCTATGCCCACGGAAGATTAGATAATACTATGTTTGGTTCACTAAAAAATATTCTTACTAGTGGCTGGTTAAATAACAAAAATAACTATATTGTAAAATTATCCACCGAATATGAAAATAACTTATGGCAAGTATTTAGTATTTACAAAATAAAAACCACTAATGATTATTTACAAATATCATTTATTTCTAATGAATCATTCTTAGAATTTACTAATAAATTAATAAAAAGAAGCAATTTTAATTTTAACACCAAAGTAAATGAAAATGATAAAATACTAACTTTATCAACCTGTTATAATGAAAAAGAAAAAGTTGTTCTACATGCAAAATTAATAAAAAGAGTAATTAAATAAAAAATTAAATTTTAAGTAAAAAAAGGAATTAAAACAAATAAATTTAATTCCTTTTTATTATAAAACAAATAATAAAATAGCTAAAACATGTAACAAACTACCAATTACACAAAAAATATGAAATATAGAATGAAACCACTTATGTTTCTTGCCTTTAACATAAAATATTACTCCCACACTATAAAATAAACCACCTAAAAGAAGTAATAAAAATCCCCAAAAACCAAGCAATTTTAGTAAAACATTAGTTTTAATAATTATTCCCCAGCCCATTACCAAATAACAAATAAGTGAAAATACTTTATATCTTTTTAAATCAATAGCATTAAAAACAATACCAACAATCGCCATTAACCATACCAAAAAAAACATAAAAATTCCTGTATTAAAATCATATTCCATTAAAGTACATAAACAAAAAGGCGTATAAGTTCCTGCAATAAGTAAAAAAATAGTACAATGGTCAAATATTTGAAAAACTTTCTTTGCTTTTAATTTAGGGCTTAAACCATGATAAATACTAGAAAAAGTATATAAAAGTATCAACGTAATACCAAAAATAATTAACGATAGCAATTCATAAATAGTAAGTCCACCACATATTGCTTTAACAATTCCATAAATAACTACAAAAATCCCCAATACTCCCCCAACAATATGTGAAACCATATTAAATATCTCTTCACCCTTAGTATAATTAGGTAAAATTCTATCATTTAACTTAATTCTCTTCATTAATAATCACCTCATTCCTAATTAGGCAAAGCCAAATTAGGATCATTTTTTATTCCATATGAATAATAATAACTAGGAATATTTCCTTGTATCAACTTTAAAGATAAAGGAATCACTGTACTAACAGTTATTTTCTTAGAAACAAATGGTAAATTAACTAAACTATTAACTGAAACAGAAACACCAATCTCTATTAAAGCATTATTAATTCCATATTCCTTAACATTAGTTTCTAAATTTGAAACAACATCTCCAATAATATGCATTCTAACCGGTATCTTAGGTCCTAAATTAGCAATTAAACTACTTTTAGTAACCGCCCCCATTGGTATTTCATAAATAACACCTTTTTTTAACTTTGAAACATCATATTCACTATTATCGAAAATATCAACCATCTCAATATTTCCCTCTTCGATCATCTTCAAATTTAAAGCTACCAAATTAGTTATCATATTTAAAGTCTTATTTACCTCCAATGAATTAAAATCAATAAGCTTAATATTACCAGCAGCATCTTTAACAATATCAAAAAGTAGTTTATCATCAAAAGAATTAGCCATCTGTTTAGTAACCGACTTATTAATAACAAGCGTCATTAATTTAGTGGTTTCACTCTCAGCATAACTCATAAAAATATCGCTAACTTTATTACTAAAAACAGAAATAAGCATATATGAACAAAAAATACCTACAACAATAATAAATATTATTATAGATATTCTACTGCCCTTTTTCTTTCTCCTAAACCTCTTATTCATACTATTCACCACTTATTAAATAATATGATAAAGAACTAAAAATTATAATTAGAATAAACAGACACAGCATAATACAAAGAATTAGATATCTCTTCATCTGGAGTATTAACATCCAACCATATTAAATAATCAATTATTCTACTATCACCTATATCAAGTAAATAAGAAGAAAGAAGATAATAACTAAATTGTGTATCCTCGTACATATAATTATCTTTTACATAACTTATAGTATCATCCAAAGTATATTTTAAATAATTAATATCGATAGTAGAAGATTTATCTATCTTTAAAACTAACATAAAATTAACCTTATCATCTATAACATTACTAACATCTATCCTATTTTTTTGTAACTTACTACTAGCACATTCATCATCAATACGATAAATAACATCACTAAAATTAACATAATCGCTCTTAACAATATTAGAAGAATTTATAACCATATCATATAGTTCACTTTTCTTCTTAGTAGAAGACCATATTAACACTAAAACTAATGTAAAAGCTACTGAAAAAAATATTCTAAAAAGTAGCCTAAATATTTCCTTATTCATAAAACCCCCAAAATTATATCTATGCTTCTTTATAATAAATATTTAATTTACCCTTAAATAATTTACCCTGCAAATGATTTTGATCGACACCCGTTTCCGGTATCCATACTCTTAACCTTATATTAATATCACTACTTTGTTCCAATGACCCTTCATATAAAACATAATCAGTATCTTGTAGTCCAGATATAGTCCTAGCATTTAAAACCTTGGGCTCTGTATAATTCTTTCCCCCATCAACACTAAGACTATAAAGTAGTTCAGAAGGATTAATTCTATCTTCGTGTAATATTTCCGAAACTACTAGCAAATAATCAATCTTTTTAAAAGAAGAAGTATTACTAAGTGTTACTATTGTTTCATCCTCATCATCTACCTTATCATTAGAAGTAGGTGTTAAATTATCTAAAGTCAAGTTATTAGAAGCAAACTTTAAAAATTCCTTTTCATCAATTATATATATTTTTTTTGCATTATCCAAAAATATATCATAAGATAGGCTCATCCCAACCAAAAGAACTATAAAAGCCACCAAGGACAAAACCATATTTAACATTCTACCATATTTTTTAAAGAAAAGCCATATTATTCCATGTTTTTTATCTCTTTCTTCCTCTAATACAATTTTGTCATCATTAATTTCCTTTACTCTAAATTCATTTGTTTTCATTAATAACTTACCTCCTGATAACTTTTGTCTTCCTTCCAAGTGCTTTAATTAATTTCAATATATCACAAGAAACAACAACTAAACATGGTATCAAAATAACAAAAATCCATCCACCTTGTCTTGCCAAAAAGTATTGTACATAACCTAACTTAGGAATTTTTAAAATTACCTTTCCAAATATATTTTCATCTAATACTAAAGCATTGTCAGCAACATTATTATTATCACCTTGAGTTCTATAAGTATATTTACCAGTTGCCGGCTCTTGATATTTTTCAATTATTCTATGTGTTATAACCATTCCATAAAATCTAGCATCCGTAGATTTAAAAGTAATAACATCTCCAACTTTAAGCTTACCAGCATCAACCTTTTTAGTAATTACCACATCATTAACCATTATATTAGGTTCCATACTACCGGTCAAAACAACATAACCATTAAACTTACTAGGAGTATAATCCCCCTTACTAGCTCTAATTTTTACATCTAAATAATATACCAATAAAGCTGCTCCAACTAATAATAAGAAAATAAACAATGCATAAGATAATACCCCTAAAATAAATTGAATCGGGTTTTCTCTTTTTTTGACAATTTTAACCTTATAATGATTAACACCAAAATATTTTTTATCATCTACCTTCTCAATTTTACTCGTTATTTTTTTTGCCATAACCTCATCTCCATATCATTTAATCATTATATTGTATTGCATCTATAATAAAACTGCCACTTATATTCTTATTCTTTTCACTATCTTGAAGTTGATTATTTTCTTCTATCCAAATAATCATTGTATATCTTAATGAATTCCCACTTTTCAAAAAAGAATTAGTAATTATTTCTATATTTCCACTACCATTAATATAACCACTTTTTACCTCTTTATTTTCCTCTTTATTTTCCTCATATACCACATATTTCAAAGTATTATCACTAAATTCATTATTTGAAACATCAAAGAAAATAGTTATATATTGATCCAAAGAACCAGTACTTTTAACTATAAACTCTTTTTTATAAGCATCCTCAGTATCATTTATATGCTTAGGTTTAAATCTAGGTATAAGAGCAGGATTATTAACCACCTTACCATCAACATATTTAACCGATAAAGTACCAGCCTTAACAATAACATCATTATTTTTATTATTACCACTTACCAATAAATATGCATAAGTAGCCCCAATAATCGCCACAATTAAAGTAAGTACTGCCAGTATTGCATACCAAAATCCACCTCTATTTTCTTTTTTATTATTAGTATTATCCTTCATACTATCACCTATTATAATAATAACAAATAAATATAAAAAAAGCAATAAATTTTTGCTTTTTGTACATAACTAACTACTAAACTTAGCAGTGATTCTATCACCATAGAAAGACTCAAAATTAATGTAACCATTAAAACTCTTACCAGCATCTTCATTTTGATCTTCTAACACTAAACTTATCCACATCACTAAATAATATTCAGCACTATTTCCTTTAACAAGCGAAGAATTTACTAAAGTATTATTCTTTTTAAAATAAACTTTTTCATCAGTATTAAGTGAAACACTAATAGGATCTGTATAAGCAGTATAGTTACCATTATTCAAAGTAAACACTTGATATTTAAGTCTATCACTAACATAAGTCGTATTAGAAGTAGATACATAACCATATAAAATCTCATCACTATTACCATTATTAGTAAGATTTAATTTATATATATTACATATTTCATAGCCATCTTTATCCACACATTTATCGGTTTTACTAATTGCATCGACAATTAAAGCATCACTAAAAGGAACCAAACTAGTAGATTGTTTTATTACATTAACATCCATAGAAACATCAAACTTATAAGTATTCCCACCTATATTGCCATTATTATTAACATTAACAACCAAAGTAAAATATGCATAAGTTCCACTCACCACTAATGCAATTATTAAAAGAACTACTACACACGATATAAAAATAATTCTACCATTACTATATTTCATCCTAACCACCTACATAAGAACTTTCAATCTCACTAATTAACCTTTTATCAGTAATAGTATTATAAGAAATAGTTCCCTTATAATTACCATTCATCTCACTATTTTGATTTTCATCTAAATTTCTAAGCCATACAATAAGTGTATAACTAAAATCAGAATTTTCTTTCATCTTAAGAGATTTACCAATATTATAATATTTATCATTTTCAATTTTCGTAGTAGGAACATAAACACTACCTTTACTATCAATCATCATAAAATACAAATTAACCAAATTATTGGAAGTATTAAACTTAATCTTCCCATCCAAATAATTAGAATTACCAGTATTATTTAAAGTAACCGCATATTTATTACAAGCCATATTCCCATTATCATCAACACAATTTCTATTATAAGCTTTCATTATATCATCATCTTTTAAAGGGAATAAATCTCCCCCCCCAGATACTTGTGAAACACTGATAGTTACACTACTATCCTTTAAAGAAGAAGCATTGATAACATTTTTATCACTAGTAGTTCTAAAACTAAAATACGCTAATGTCGAACCTATAATCATAATTATAAAAGATAGAATATATAAACAACTAAAGAAAATATTTCTCTTCTTCATATAATCACCTATCCTAACTAACATAATAACAAATAATTGCTAAAATTGCAACCAATAAAACCAAAATTATAAAAAAATAGTGTCAAGACACTACTTTTATCTACTCTATTTCAATTCCTCCAAAAACACAAACATAATTAACATAAATAGTTTTTCTCCTCTTTACAGTATTAACATCATTATATTTGTTTTCTACACCACCAAAAATTGGTACACCAGAAGTTTTAATAACAACATTATTAGGAACCTTAATATTCACACCACCAAAAGCACAAATACAATCAATTACAATATCTTCATCTATTTTAGCATTTGTTAAATCAAGTTCCACACCACCAAAGACAGTTACACATTTAGCGCCTTGAAACTTCTCACTAACTTTCTCCTCAGTAGAAGAAAATATTCCAAAATATTCATCTAATCCTGTAACACGATTTTTCTTAATCTTACTAATATTAGGTTTAAAAATAAAAGATATTCCTATCAAAATAAGCAAAATTGGAATAAATATTTTACCTACCATAGACCAATCAATAAAGTCCCAAGATGCTAATAAAAGCAAAACCCCAATGGCAAGACCCAAACAAGATGAAAGTAATCCATCCTTTTTAAAAATACCAATTAAAGAAGGAACGATAATAAACAAAGTCCACCAACCTTTAAAGAAAAAATCAACATTCCAAATACCTAAATTATTACCTAAAAATATAACCCCAACGATTATAATTATTACTCCCCAAATAACTGAATTATTACTATACTTCTTCATTTTTTATTCACCCAAAATAATTTTAACATAAATATTTTAAAATAACAACAAAATTATCTAGATAATTACCCATAAAAAAATTAAGATTATTAAATCTTAAATTTTCTAATAATATATTTTTCTATTTTTTAAACTCATCTCAAAAGCAGGCAACCCATATTCCTTATTATAATAATCAGGAAATTCATTAAGATGCGCTAAAGCTATTTTCATTGTTAACAACAAATCATCATTAGTAACATTAGTAAGTGGATTAACACTACCGTGTTCTAATTCTATATTTACTCCAGTCATTAAATCTTCAACACTAAACTTATCAAAAGTTATTTTCAAATCCTGAACAGCCTTTAAAAAATCTTGTTTACTATACATATAAACTCCCCCATCTATTAACCTATATGTAATCAATTAAATAATATACCAAAAATGATTA
>JAEDMO010000003.1 GCA_016302935.1 Bacilli bacterium
TTTGGAAAGCCATTCATATGAATGGTTTTCTTTTTTTATAAAAAAAGGATAGACTGCTCTATCCTTTATATTTATTTGCTTTGTGTATAATTTCCACTACTTAATTGAGATTCACCCATTTTCACTAATCTCTTAGTGATTTCTCCACCAACTGAACCGTTAGCTCTTGAAGTAGTGTCTGGTCCTAAATTTACACCAAATTCATTAGCTATTTCATATTTCATTCTTTCGATAGCTTGTTTTGCACCAGGAACAACCATTTTGCTGTTTGAATTATTCATTGTTTTCACCTCCTACATTAGTAGGATGTCTCTAAATGACAATTTAATACATTTTATTCGCTGGTAATTTATGGTTAAATTTAGATTGTTTCTTTTGAACTTATAACAATGGTATTTTTTTGATTTACACACTCTTCTATTAATTTTTCATAATCAAACTTTGCTTCTTCTTTTAGGCAATTATCTAATTTTGGATTTATCACTGGGTGTTTTGGCAAAAATATTGTACAGCAATCTTCATATGGTAATATTGATGTTTCATATGTTTTTATTTTTTTGGCTAATGCTATTATTTCCAATTTGTCAAGGCAACACACTGGTCTTATTACTGGAAAATTAGTAACACTATTAATAACTTCCATACTTGTTAGTGTTTGGCTGGCAACTTGGCCAATACTTTCACCGTTAATAATGCAATGACATTTATTTTTTTTAGCTATTTTTTCACTAATTCGATACATCATTCTTCGCATTATGGTTATCATATAAGTAGGATTACAATTTTTATATATAGCTTCTTGTATTTCGGTAAAGTTAATTATGTGTAGTTTAATATTAGGTGTATATTCGGTTAATATATTAACTAACTTTTCTACTTTTAATCTTGCTTGAAGGCTAGTATGCGGTGGCGATTCGAAGTATATACATTCTACGTTTATACCTCGTTTTAAGGCTAAATATAGCGCAACTGGCGAATCTATACCACCAGATAACATTAATAGTCCTTTGCCTTGAACACCAACTGGGTAACCGCCTATTCCTTTTATTTCAGAGGCGTATATATAAGTATAATCGTTTCTTATTTCTATTTTTAAAGTATATTCTGGGTTATGAACATCAACTTTGATATTTTCAATATTTTTTAAAAGATACCCTCCTAAATAGCTACTTACTTCCATACTATTCATTTCAAAGTTTTTGTTACTTCTATTTGTTTCTACTTTAAATGTTTTAAAATTAAATGTCTTGGCAACTTCAAGGGCAGTAGATGATATTTCATTAATATTATTATTAACTCTATAGCATATTACTATACTATGAATACCAAATATATTAGTCAATTTATCTTTTATTTTATCAATATCTTTTTCATCACAAGTGATGAACATACGAACTCTATTTTTAGTTATAATGCAGTTATAGTTTTTTAAAATTTGTTTTATGTTTTGATATAATGTATTAACAAATAAATTGCGATTTTGTTTTTTTGTAGTTAATTCACCATATTTTATTAATATTAGTCTATTCATCTTTGCACCTATATTTCATTTAATACTGTTATAATCATCGGATTACATTCAGTTTCTTTGTATAAGAATGTCGATAATTTTTCTCTTATTAATGTTTTAATTTTATTATAATCTAAATAATTACCATTTACATTTTCATATACTATGGTGTTTGATAATTTAATGATATCTTCAATTAATTTGGCATTATCTTTAACATAAACAAAACCTCTTGTTAGTACTTCTGGTCCTGATAAAATTTTTTTAGTTTTTTTATCTAAGGTTATGGCTACAATAACAATACCATTATCTTTTAATATTTCGCGGTCTTTTAAAACTAATTGACCAACATCATCATTGGAATTACCGTCGATTAGGGTCGTTCCACATGGTACTTTTTCATATGTATCTATTGCTACACCATCTTCTATAGTTATTACTTCACCATTTTGTTTTAGAAAAATATTTTCTTTTGGTATACCTAATTTGTATGCTAAATCGGCGTTTTCTACTTGATAACGATATTCTCCTTTAATTGGGAAATAGTATTTTGGTTTCATCAAATCGATCATTAACATTATATCTTCGCTTGAAGCGTGATGTGATAAATTATTTTTAGGGGATAATGTTACTACATCGCATCCTATTTTAGCAATATTATCTAATACTTCATAGTATATTTTTTCTTTTCCTTCATATAAAGGTATTGCTATAAAGATGGTATCTTGTTCTTTTAATTTAATGTATTTGTCATAGCCACCTACTATTTTTATTAGGCTAGAAAATGGTTTTTCTTTTTCGTTTGATACCAATATAACAACATTATTATCGTTTATGTTGCTTAAATCACCTATAATATCTTTATTCACTTTAATATATCCATCGTTTATTCCATCGTTTATAGTATTTTGTAGTTTTTTACCCATAATTATTACTTTTCTATTGGTCTTTGATACTTCATTAAATAATTCTTGTATTCTATATATATGGGATGTTAAAACATTGAAAATAATTCTATTTTCTTTTGTATTTAAAGTTTCTTTAATTAATGATGAGATACGATGATTAGGTGATGTATATCCTGGTTTTGCTGCGTACACAGATTCGCAAAGAAGACATAGTACTCCTTGTTTTCCAATGTATGCTAGTTTACCTATATCAGTTTTATAAGGACCTTGCATTAATGAGTCGAATACAAAATCTAGGGCAATAAATATCACACCATCTTTGGTATATACGGCATAGCCAAGGTTATCTGGTATGGAATGTGACAAACTTACAGGAAATATATTGATACCAGATACGTTAATTGTTTTATGTGGTTTTATTTCTATTAAATTGACATTTTTCATATCTTTTGGTTCTAAATCTTTTTTTACAATATCTAATGTAAATTTAGACGCATAAATATCAACGTTATTTAAATAAGGGATAATATCACCTAACGCCCCTATATTTTCATCGTGGCCGTGAGTTAAAAAGATACCCTTTATCCTTTCTTTATTTTCTTTTAAATAATCAATATTAGGAATAATATAATCTATTCCTAACGCTGTTCCTTCGGTGTATTTTAAACCGGCTTCGAAAACTAAAATGTTTTTATCTATTTCAATAACATACATATTTTTACCAGTTTCATTTAATCCACCTAGAGCATAAATTTTAATTTTACTCATAAATCTCCTTTCTTTAAAATTTAATAAAAGTATAAAGACTTACCAATTATAACAAAAAAATAAAAAAAACTCAAGGTTTATTATAAAAATTTGACCTTAAAGCTTTTTTGAAAATTAAATTTAATAATAATTTTTATTAGTTATTCTTCACTTAGCAAGGTAGAGAGGGTTACAATTTTATAACCTTTGCTATTTATAAAATTAATTATACTAGGTAATTCTTTTAATGATTGACTATTTACATCTAGTAAGATTATACTGCCACTGGTAAGATTATTTTTTATTTCATTATAGGGACTTTTTTGGGTAATGATATTTGGTTTTATAACATAGTTAGTAACAATGTTACAGGTTTTTAATGTATTTTCATTTTCTTCTTTAGTAAGACAATATATACTTTTATTATTTGCATTATGGTTTATAAGATTGTTTGCAAATAGTAATAGACTTTCTGTATAGTTACCACTATAGCCATAGTTATATATTTCTTTATTAGTACTTAGTTTTTTTATGGTTTTTAGATTATTATTTAGATAATCAGCGGTGATGAAGTAATTTACTTTAGTATCTTTTATAATAGTATTTAGCTGCTCTACTTTGTCATTTGTATCTAAGATAAACAATAATGATACTTGATTACGTATGGGATTACCCTGGATTATATATTTATCCTGGTTATGTACTAGAGATATTGATGGTTTTACTTTTTTATATTTTAATAATTTTATATCAAAATACCCTACTTTTTTAATATTACTATAACTTTTATCTATATCAATTTCTTTGCCACTGATGCCAGGAATAATGGTATTTCCTTTAATTATAGCATTTACTGGAGCTTGATAATATTTATTTTTAATACTTTCTAATTCAATCATTATAGGATCTTGTTCTTTTACAACTGTTACTGTTTGTTCTGTTATAAAAAAACTAAAACAAATTATGGTAAATAGTCCTATTATTTGAAATGCTTTTTTCAATATGATCACCTACATAATTATATGAATTTATAATGATATTATTAAAATAAAAAGCTAAGACAATTTTTTATGTTGTTTTAGCTAATTTTATTTGATTTGATTCTTGATATATTTTTAACATTTCATCTAATATTTCTTGAATTTTGCTATTATCAGAGGTGTTTTTTAATTCTATATCATATTTTTTAATTTGACTATTAATAGTTGGATTATCTAGATAATATTCATTTATAATTATATCTTCATTATATATTTTTTTTATTTTATTAATATTATCTTTATCTTTAGTAATTGCCATAATGGTTTTATAAAGTCCATCATCTTGATAGTAGATATAATTTTTTAAGGTAGTATTTTTTTTCATACTATCTAAGGTGGTGTATGCTCCTGTTTGGAGAAGATATACTTTGGTACTATCTAAGATAGCATCTGTTTTTTCTTTGTATATTTTGAAAACAAAATTACCACAAAAATAGCCAAATAGAATTGAAAGTATTAAAGGTATTATCATTTTTTTTAAATTCATATTATCACCATATATAATATATTATATTGTTATGGTGGAATATGTCGAATTATGAATAAAGAATTATTTTTTGGTGATTACTGAGCGGGCAGTATAAGTATTACCACTACCTTGAGTGGTTTTAAAATAGAAAATACTGTTAGCGTTTCCTCTGGCATACCAAGTATGAAAAGATGTACATCCCGGTATGGTATCCACAAAGTTAGTAGGTTCTGTCATACATTCAGAATCTGTTATCCAACTACCTGAGTTAGTTATTTCTTCTAGATTTTTAATTTCATATGTGGCATCCCCTTTAATGTATGCTAGGGATTTATCATAATCACCCGATTGGGTTGTTAACTCATATAAATCATAATATTTGTTGCTTGGAAATTCTATTGGTTTTCCATAAGAACCATAGTAATTATCTTGTTCGTTTTTTATCCCTTCATAGTAACAATCGCTATCTCCTACTGTTCTACACTCTTTGGTATTTCTTGCTTTTGAAGATACATAATCATTAGCATTAGTATTATATATTTGTCCTATAAAATTGGAATGGTTATAATTTTTATCATCTGCTGAATAAGGATATTCAAGATTTTGGCCAACAATTACACCAAAGTTACCCATGACGTGTTCTTGTTTAGAAGATTTCATATCATATACTCCATAAATGTTATTTGTTGTACTTTGATTAATATTTTGTATCATCCAGCCAGAACCACCACCTGAATAGTCAGTAGTATTTTCTTCAATACTATTACAAGTACTATCACCATTATTGCAAATTCCATATTGGCTATATGCTAAATATGATATTGCTCCCCAATCGGTATTTTTTAACATATGAACATCATAATTATTTTGACCAGTAGTTGTTAAATAGTCATTAAATTTTTGAGATTGTTGATACTGTCTAGAAATTAGGGCTAATTTACTTATTCCGGTATTTGGTTTGGCAGTTGGGGATGCTATTGAACCTGTACTTTTGAATTTTGATACCCAGATGCCATTTTGTTCGGTATTGCCAAAGGTAAATGATGGATGGGTTAATAAACTTCCTTCTTTATTTCCATTTTGTTTGGTATCAGTAGAGTTTTCAAAATTTATGCATATTTGTTTCATGGTGGTTTGGTTTTCAGAAAATAGTTCATAACTGTATCTTGGGATCCAAACATAGTATGCTAAGATATTCGATGATGTTATGGTAGTTCCTGCTGTAGCGTTCATATAGTTTGTTCTTGTTTCACTATTTACCATTACAGCATTAGCCCATTTACCTTCATAATAATTATACCAATCGTTATCTTGATTATTTATATCGGCTTTTTTTATTACTTCACCATCAAATTTTATTGGTA
Organism: Bacilli bacterium; assembly: GCA_016302935.1. Taxonomy (GTDB): domain Bacteria; phylum Bacillota_I; class Bacilli_A; order RF39; family UBA660; genus JAEDMO01. The sequence goes on from JAEDMO010000003.1 coordinate 6,039, forward strand.
TCATACCATCTGGTAGTTCTGGAGATGTTGGTGCGTTTTGGTAATTAAAACATGGTGGAATATCAATTGTTACTTCTATATTGTTATAGGGAATAGTAATGTTAATGCCATAATCATTTTCTAAAAATTGTGATGTAGCATTAAAGTTAATAGTTACTAGTCCATTATTTTTTAATATGTCAGAATCATCGTTGTTGGGATTACATATTAAAATTTGATTAGCATCTTCTTCTTCAACTACATTGGTACCATAGCAATTGTTTTCTATGCTTACTGTGCCTATTGTTAAATCGGAAGATAAATCTTTTTCATAATAATAATCCGTTTTGTTGTAAGTTCCATTTTCTATTGTTCCATATTGAACATTTTTATTTTCAGTATTAATTCCAAATCTTTTGGTTATTTTGGTATCGTTAGTTTGGTAAGTAATATCTACACAACGATAATTTCCTTGGTTACAACTAAAATCTATTTTAGATACTGGCATACTGTTAATATCATCCATTACAGTTTTGGTAATGATATTTTTATCAGCGATAAAGATAGTTTCTTTATATAAATCGTCACTTTTACTTTTGAAATTAAAGGTTAAATCAATTAAAAAATACATTATAGCAAAAGCAATAGTAGCTGATAAAACGATTTCCACAATTAAATAGCCTTTATTATTTAGTTTCATATTACACCACCTTTAGATTGGCAAAATAATCTTTTTTATCTTTAATGATTATATGATATGTATTATCTTCTTCAATACTTTTCAATAGGATATTTAAATACTTTTCTAAAGCAACATCATTATTTTGTTTTAATAGATTGATGTTTTCTTTATTGTATTTTACTAAATACATTTTATCAATATTGTATCTTTTATATACTGCTTGGCAGTATTGGTTAAAGGCTGAGCTTTCCCCTACACTTTTACAATATTCATTAATGTCTATATAATTTTCAGTATTATTTAAAAGGTCTGTTAATTTAAATTCATCTATTAAAAGATTTTTTATAGTTTGTCCGGCATATAGACAGTCAATACTATAATATTTGCTTCTTTCTTTATAGTTTATGGAAGCTGTATTGAAGCCAGTATAGAGTGCTACCATCGTTCCTATTACTACGGCAGAGACAATTACTAATTCTGCTAACATAAAGCCTTTGTTATTTTTTTTCATTTATCCACCTTCTTTTATACTTGCCTTTATTGTAAATATATTATATAATATTTTTAGAATAAATACTAGTATTTTGTGATAAGAATATTAAAGGGTGATACGATGGGGAAAACTTTTGATTTTAATAAAATGCCTATTGCAGATATTGTAAATGATATTATAATCGATGCTGTTAATAAGGGAGCTTCAGATATACACTTCGATCCGCATGATGAAGTTTTAAAAATTAGAATTAGGGTCGATGGTATTTTACAAAATTATGCTGATGTGCCTAATTTGTTTAAAAATAATTTAATTACTAGAATTAAAATTATTTCAGGAATGAATATTACAGAGACTAGATTACCACAAGATGGGGCGATAAAACAAGTTCTTAATAATCTTAATTTGGATATGAGGGTATCTTCTTTACCTACTAAAAAAGGAGAAAAGATAGTTATCCGTATTTTAGATTATTCTATGAGCTTGAAGGGAATCGAATATTTGTATTTTAATGAAAGTAATTATCAAAAAATACTTAAAATGATTAATAATCCTAATGGTATTATTTTGGTAACTGGGGCGACTGGTAGTGGGAAATCTACTACTGTTTATTCTTTTTTACAAAAGTTAAATGTTGAGGGTGTTAATATTATTACAGTTGAAGACCCAGTAGAAATGGATATCGAGGGAATTAGTCAGGTACAAGTAAATAGTGATATTGGGCTTGATTTTTCAACGGTATTAAGATCAATTTTAAGGCAAGACCCTAATGTTATTATGATCGGTGAAATTAGGGATGGTGAAACTGCTAGAATCGCAGTTAGAGCATCTATTACTGGGCATTTGGTGTTGTCGACATTACATACTAATAATTCTTTAAATACAATCGAGAGACTTTTGGATATGGATGTTGAAAGATATTTACTTGCTAGTGCACTTACTGGAATTGTATCACAGAAATTGGCTAGGAAGTTATGTCCAAAATGTAGAGTTAAAAGAGAAACTACACCATATGAGAAAAAATTATTTAAAGCGGTTATTGGTCAAGATGTTGATTTTATCTATGTTGCTAAAGGTTGTCCAGAATGTAGTTCTGGATATAGAGGAAGAATTGCTATTCACGAGGTTTTACTTATTAATCAAGATATTAGAGATGCAATATCCGATGGTATAAAAAAAGAAAAGCTAAGAGAATTAGTTTATAATAGTGATGTTATTACTCTTTTACAAGATGGTCTTTATAAAGTAGTTGGGGGATTTACTACTTTTGAAGAGATATTGAAATTAATTGAGCTTGATGATGAGATAAATGATAAGTCAGAAGCTTTAAAAAATGTAGCTAAGGAAACTTTTAGTAATAATATTAGTTAAACTACTATACATTAAAATAGTAGTTTTTATTTTTTGAATGAGAAATAGATGAAAAAATACTATTTTGGGGTTATAATGTTATTGTGGAGGTAGTTATGAAAAAAAAGAAAAGAAATAAATTTAAAAAAATATTAATTGTTGTTATTCTGTTAATTATAGTAATAATTTTAAGTTTACTTAATTTTGGGGTATTGGATGATAAAATTAATAAATATAAATTAGGTAAGTTAAATTACAGTAAGGAGACTATCGACTTTTTTGATAAGAAAGATTTGACTATTCCAATAATAAAATATAATAAATATTCTAAAACTTTAGAAGTTGCCATTAGTAGTAATAATTATATTGATAGATATTTTAATAATTATTTAAATATTATTTATGTCGATGATGAAGATTTTATTGTTAATATTAATAAGTTAATGGATATGGGGTATTCTTTTTCTGATGTTAATAAGATATATGAAAAATTAGAAAAAAAATATATTCAAGTGGTTACTAGTAGCGAATATATTGGTGATATTCAAAAATATTTAGATTTATCATATTTTGTTAATGATAATTTAGAAAGATATATTACTTATCATGAAAAAATGAAAGATTTAGGATATGAAGATGTTGTCACTTATGTAAATATTGGTTTGGATAAAGATTATTATACTGATGTTAATGATATTAGTAATCCAGATGATTTATTAGTTTTATGTAATAAATATAATAAACTCAGCAGTAGTTATGTCCCAAATGATTTGGTAAAAGTAGATTCTAATTATAGTACTAAGAGTAATACTTTGAAGAAGGAAGTTTATGAAGCTTTTTTGAAGTTGGCTGATGCGGCTAAATTGGATAATTTAAAATTGCTAGTAGGAAGTGGATATCGTTCTTATCAATATCAATCTGGATTATATAATAGTTATGTGGCAAGAGATGGTGTTATTGAAGCAGATACTTATTCAGCTAGAGCTGGTTATTCTGAACATCAAACGGGGCTTGCTATTGATGTTGCTGATGGTGATAAGAAGTATTTAGATGAGGATAGTGCTGAATATGAGTGGCTAGTTAATAATGCTTATAAGTATGGCTTTATTATTAGATATACTAAGAATAAGGAAGCAGTAACAGGTTATCAATTTGAACCTTGGCATATTAGATATGTTGGTGTGAATGTAGCTACTTATATTAATTCTAATAATTTAACTTTTGATGAATATATGGCTAGAATAAAATAAAGAGGGGTGACCTCTTTATTTTATTTGAAATTGGACTGATATATACATTTTATCTTTAAACTCACTTTGAACGGTACGCATAATGTTGTTTGCTAATTCGGTTGAGTGTTCAGTACTACCCACTACTACTCTTACCTGATCAGCATCAATTTTAACGAATGAATTTACCTGATATTTTTCATTAATTATATTTTCCAGTTTAGTTTCTTTGCCTTTTTGTTCATTCAATGATTTTAAACTTTCAAAGGCACTATTTTTGTCTTCAATAGAAACATTTAAATCTGTAAGAATTTGTTTTAAGGAAGACATTTCTTCTAGCATTTGGTTATCAGCTTCAACACGAAGTGCAGTTATTATGTCACTTTCTTTTATTACCACATCATTTTGGTTTGAATCATTATTATTAGGTATGGCACTATTATTAGTAGTTAATAATTCGCTAGGCATAGTTACATAGTAAACACTTAAAACTAGTACTAGACTAAAAAGTGTTAAAAACCATAAATTTTTTTTATTGATCATATATTCCCTCTTTTCTAATCTAGTAAATTATATTATGATAGAGAAAAAATATGTATTAAAATTTATGGTTTATATTATATTTGCCAGTTTATTTCTTTTTGATTAATTTTTTTTAAAAACTCATTGGTTTTAGAAAATGGTCTACTACCAAAAAATCCGTAATTGCAAGAAAATGGTGAGGGATGAGATGAAGATATAATATAATGATTAGGATTGGTAATTAGTGAAATTTTACTTTTAGCAAAATTCCCCCACAGAATAAAGACGATAGGTTCTTTTTTTTGGTTTAGCTTTTTAATGATAGCATCGGTGAATATTTCCCAGCCTAAATTTTTATGACTAGCTGGTTTATCCTTTTCTACTGTTAAGATGGAATTTAATAATAATACTCCTTGATTTGCCCAAGGGGTTAAATCCCCATTATTACCATTGTCAATTCCTAAGTCATTTAATAATTCTTTATAGATGTTTTTTAATGATGGTGGTAATTTAATGTTTTTGTTAACTGAGAATGATAGCCCGTTTGCTTCTCCTACTCCGTGATAAGGGTCTTGGCCTAAAATCACTACTTTAACATTATTGTAATCAGTGAGTGCTAGGGATCTTAAAATATAGTTTTTAGGGGGAAAAATGGTTTTATTTTTGTATTCTTTATTGATAAATAATACGATTTTACGAAAATATTCTTTTTGATATTCATCTTGCATTATTTCATCCCAACTATTACCAACTAATTTATCCATTGCATTCCTCATCACTAACATTATATTGATATTGATAATTTTCAATGGTTACTGTTATTTTAAGACAGTCACCTACTTCTTTGTTGGTAGAAGGGTTATATATATTTTTTCCATTTTGGCTATCTTTAACTAAATCACTTGGAACCTTTAAGAATCCTTTATTTAATAATTCTCCTGCGGTAAATGTAAATTCTGTACCATCCCAAACTCTATCTATGCATATTGGTGATGAAGGGTTAGTACGACATTCAATTAAATAACTTTCTGCAGAGGGAATCATATTTTCTTTTAATATCTCGTAGGTTTTATTACGTCCTTTATCTAATGAATTTATAATTATTGGGATGGTTATTAATAAAATTAGACTCATAATGGCCAAAGTTACAATTAATTCAACTAAGCTAAATCCTTTATTTTTCATAAAATCACCACTTTAATTATACAATATTATTTAAAAAAAAGATACTAATTTAATGTTTAGTATCGATTAAAATGATATCGTCCCCAATTTTTATAATTTGATTATACATAATTTCACGGTCTTCTTTGGTGGATAAGAATTTACGCATATTTCTAGAAGGTTCAATAATTAGATTACTTATTTTTCCACTTGATAAGTCAATGGTTATATCGATAATGTTTCCTACTTTTTTACCGAAAGATATATCTACTACTTCTTTTAATTGTAAATCAGAAAGTCTCATAGTACCTCCTTATATTTACATTATATTAGTTAGTCTATTATTTATGATTAAGCTATTTAACTTTCTTTTTTATATGAGTAATAGCATTTTTTTCAATTCTAGATATTTGAGCTTGACTGATTCCTAATTCTAGGGCAATTTCCATTTGGGTTTTGCCTATTATATATCGTTGGTCTAGGATATATCGTTCACGTTTTTTTAGACTGTTTAGGGCTTTATCAAGTGATATTTTAGTGTCTAATTCATAATCATCGGTTTTGGCTGCTATTTGATCAAATAGATAAATTGTGTCTCCACCATCATTATAAATTGGTTCATACATACTGATTGGATCTTTTAGGCTTTCTAGAGCACTTATTATATCGTATTCACTAACCCCTAATATATCAGCAATTTCAGCATTGGTTGGATAATTACCATTAATGTCCATTAATTGTTCTTTTAATTTTAGTGTTTTGTACGCTATATCTTTAATACTTCTAGATATCCTTAGGGGATTATTATCTCTTAGATATCTTTTTATTTCTCCTGTTATCATTGGGACGGCATAGGTAGAGAATCTTACCTCATGTGAAAGATCAAAGTTGTCTATAGCTTTAATTAGTCCAACACAACCAACTTGGAATAAATCATCTAGATTATCACAGCGATTGTTATATTTTTTTAATATGCTTAAGACAAGTTTAAGATTACCATTTATAAGGATATTTTTAGCTTCTTCATCACCTTTACTTTTTTTCTTGAATAATTCTATCATTTCTTCATTTTTTAATATTTTTATATTAGCTGTATTTACACCACAAATTTCCACTTTATGTCTGGCCATAAAAAACTCCTTTCATATATATATTGATATAAAAGGAGTATTTTTATTCATTAATTATTAAAGTGATATTCTTCTTTGGTTTGTTTTAGATGTTCAATGGTTGTATAAAGAGTATTTATGTCCATTATTTCTTTTTGGTTATCTTTTGTTTTTTCTAATTCAACTTCCGTATCTTTAGTGTTTTTTCCAAGAATTGCAATATATGGGATACCTAAAATTTTAGCATTTCTGATTTTTTCGCCGATAGTAGCATTTGTATCATCAATTATTACAGGTATGTCGTTTTTTATAAATTGATTGTATATTTCTTGTGATGTTTCTTTTCTAGTTTCGTGATAGATGATGGTTAGATAGTATGGGGTTACACTTAATGGTAGGGAATAGCCTATTACTTGATCGTTTTCTTTAATGGTATTATTTTCATAGATTAGTCCTAGTACTCTAGATACCCCTATTCCATAGCATCCCATATAAAATGGTTGTTCTTTATTGTTACAATCGACATATTTAATGTCCATAGATTGTGAATATTTAGTTCCAAGTGCAAATATATGTCCTAATTCTATAGCTTTAGATTTTTTTAGTGTTGATATATTTTTTATATTATAATATTTTAATAGATATTCTTCGGCATTTTCTTTATCTAAAACTTCAATATTTATACCTTGTTTACTATTCTCATCGTACAAAATAGTATCTTCTCCACTTTCACTTAAAACCATCATTTCTTCCGATTTGCTACCACCGATTGCTCCGTTATCGGCTGCTACTGGTATTAAGGTTAGACCTAATTCATCAAAGATTTCAAAGTATGTATTTCTTATTTTATCATATATTTCGTTCATATCTTCTTCGGTTTTATCAAATGTATATAAATCAAACATTAAAAATTCTTTACCACGGTATAGATACCCTCTATTTCTTAATTCATTTCTAAACTTGGTATCAATTTGGTAATAATACACAGGTAATTGTTTATAAGAAGTTATTCTGTTATTAACAAAATTGGTTATTGCTTCTTCGGCGGTTGGTGCAAGCCCATATGAATTTTTATCTGTATCTACTACTAACATAACGCCATCTGAAACATATTTGTCCCAACGACCAGATGACTGCCAAAGTTCTTTTTGTTGAAGGATTGGCATTCTTACTTCGACACAGCCCATGCGATTAAAGTGTTTTTTAATAACGTTTTCTATATTGTCCATAACCAATAGAGGAATATTATCAAAAGCATAAATACCACTACCATATTGTTTGATTTGACTTGTTTTCATCAGAATATCTTGCGCGGGATACATGGAATCTACCTCTTTTATTTTTACATTTTTAAAACCTAAGTTTGACATTTTCATATTATACCTTCTTTCTTATAAAAAAATGAGTATGGTCTAAAGGAGCGTTAATACGCGGTACCATCCTCATTTTTGCTTAATTATTGCTAACGGAATTACCCGGAAATGATTAGTTTCTCTTAAGAAGATAGGAACTATGTATCTTTATAACTTGTTTTCACTATACCAAGCTCACTAATATAAAGTAAGTACATAATATTTCTTCTCATTGATTTACAAGTAAATAATACCAAAAATTAAAGTTTAAGTCAACATTTTTTTAATATTAAGATAAATATTAAGGTGATGATACTAGTTAATAGTTCTATTTTAGTAATTGAGGTAGATGGAATATCTGGTTCATATATATATGTAATATTAGATTTATTTTTTAAAAATATTCCACTTTTGTTACCTATTATTTCTTTCAAGGTATATCCTTTAATGTCATACTCTTTTATTTTATATTCTTCGTTGATGTGACCTTCTAAGATAATATCTTCTTTTATTGTTTGACCAAATTTATCTTTAAATGAAATTATTAGTATCGAGTCATTGGGTAGATTTTTACCATAAACAGGATTTATACTAATACTTAAAATTATGATAAAACTAAAAAATAAAATTATCTTTTTCATTAGCTTCTCCTATCTTAATTGCTGATATTATTAATATTGTTTTATTGTTTAGACATGTTTGTAATATAAGGGTTTTACTATTTGTTAAATCAATATCAATATTGTAGATTGATCTTTCTTTTAGCTTTTTTAGATGGTCTAGGTAAGAGTTATCATCGTTAAAATATATATTAGTATGGAAGTAATCTGTTTTGGTAGAATATACGGAAAATATTTGATATACGTCAGAAAAAAATTCGGTAGTGAATTTTATTGTTGGATGAAGTAAATAATAGTTATAATCTAGAAAATTTGCTAACTTATTGAATGGCGTTTTATTGTCATAGCTATTGTGACCATAGATAATCAATTTTTGATAGTTATTTAAATTGATTCTATAATCTAAGAAGGTGGAGCCTAATTTGCTTTTTTCGTGATTAACTAAATGATTTAAGTAATAGGTATTATCTTTAGTCTGCGGAACTAGGGTTACTAATTCACTGTTGGTTAGTTCTAAAATTCCTATTATATCTTCGTTTTGATAGTAGTCTTTATAATATTTTATGTAGTTAATATTTTGTGATGAAATGATTTTGGTAGATGCGGTTATATCTATTTGTTTATAGGCGGTTTTAGAAAGGTAGAGGTTATATGTTATATTTGCAATGGTTAAAATAATAGCTATATTCAGTATTATATTTAGCTTTTTCTTCATCTATTTACCCTCTTTCTAGTGTAAGTATAATAGATGAATTTCAATTATATTGTCGTTTTGTTGATTTTAGTAGTAAAAAAAGATGACTAATCATCTTTTAAAAATTAACATAGTAATTTGTTTTATAAACTGTTCCATTTATATATATGTATATTGAATATTTACCGTTTAAAGTGGTATTGTTTATATATTTAGTGAGGGTAAGTTTTTCTTCTTTGTTGTTATTAAAGGTATCTACACACATTGCTGTATAAGGTCTTGTGCTGATAATGAAATCATAAGTTTTTTTACCAAGAAATTTATCTAAAATAATTTTTACCTTATCATTTTTGGAAAAAGTACCGGTGATTGCTAATCTATTTGTTTCTTTTTCAATAACAATATTATATTTATTGTAGGTGTCATTTTCCTTTTTATATTTTATTAATGGAACTTGGTTTTTTGATGTTTCTGTTTTATTAAAACTTCCCAAGGTTATTCCTTCGGTAGGATGATAATTATCTTTTTGATATAATGGCATTTTTTCTGAACGATAATTGTTGGTAGGTAGTTCTATTTCAAATATTACTTCGTTATTTAATATTTCAGTGGTAATACTTTTTAGGGTGTCCGCTTCTCCTAGTGAGGCAGGAACGTTTAGAATTTGGCCATTTTTATAGGAAATGCCACCAGAATGTATTAGATAATGGCCATCATTTAAATAATCCATATCTGAAATATATGGTGAATAGTAACTGCTTCCTCTTTCTTTACCATATTGATATATTTGGGTAATAGTCATATTTTCTTTATCTACGCGATAGATAACTCCCCTACTATAATTATTCTCCGCTTTTAGATAGTTTTTTTCTTCTTTAGAACGATTAACTCCATTATCAAAAAGAGAAATATCTCCATTAGGTAGTATTTTTGCTGCGTGGGAAGCGTATTGCCATTCTAAATTATTTGTTGGAGTTAGAAAATATTTTTGATATTCACTACTCCAATTAGTGGGATCACCAATAATATAGTTAATTTTTTTTGTGGTATAATCTAGGCTTACTACAATATCCTGATGTCTTCCAGATAAAAGTATTTGATTGGTATTTTCGTCATACCAGATGGAATTATTATGAAACCAATCGTATTCGGTGGAATTTGCACTTTTACCTTCTTCTTGTGGCAAGATAGTGGTTAAATCGATGGTATTTACGATATTTCCATTTTTACGATCTATTTCGACGATATAGTCTTCAACCGTTCCATCGCTTAGGTTATTGGATAAAACCAAAAGGTTGCCATTTTCCATTTCGTAATAGTCGTGATGATATCCTCCATCAATTAAATATTCATAGTAAATTTTGCCGAGCAAATCAATTTCAAATAAGCCAGTGGTGTAGTATGGATAATTGACTAAGGAATCAGTACTTAAGAGTAAATGTCCATTTTTAAGTCTACTTATTTCCCAAATAAAATTTTTAGTTAAATACCATCTGACATCACCATTGGTATCATAGGCACAGGTATAGCCTTTAGAAGATGGAGTATAAAAATATAGCTCGTTAGTTAAATATTCCTCTTTTTTTGTGATGTTGGTAGGTAGGATGAAATCTTCTGGAAGAGGTTCTGTTTTAATATTGATAACTTTTTCCTTAGTTTCGCTTTTAATAATTATTTCATTATTGTAATTTGGATATAGTCCATATACGGGAATATAATGCTTGTCTGTTTTATCGAAAGTATGGCTATAAGTTGTTAATTTATCTTTCCCTTTTATAGTTATAGTAATTATCTCTGGACTTTTTGTTTCAAAGGCGATTAAAGCGGTAAGTGGGGAGATTTCATAGGGATTTAAAATAATATTTGGGTTATCAAAAGTATAACCGTAGGTACTTATTTTTTTATCTATGTCTTTTTGAATACTAATTAGTGAAGTTTTTTCCGGAACAGGATTATTGGCTTGAACGATATTATAACTTATTAAAGTTATGATAATTAATATAACTAACGCTGATGCACCTATTAATAATTTTTTCATATAATCACAACCTTTAGTTTAATTATACTAAATATTTTTATCAAAGGGAATAAATAATGGATAAGTTTGTTGTTTTTTAATTTTTTACCGTTAACTTAATCCTAGACAAATTGTAAAAAATATAGTATAATTATGTAGTTAATTCTTTATTACTTTTAATTTATTAAGAAAGGAGTTTTATGAAATTTAATAATGATACTTTGATTTTCGCTTTAGGCGGCTTGGGCGAAGTCGGTAAGAATATGTACGTGGTAAGTCACAATAGTGAACTTATTATCGTCGATGCGGGAGTAATGTTTCCTGAGAGTGATTTGCTCGGAATAGATTATGTTATTCCAGATTTTACTTATCTTAAGCAAAATGAAAAAAAAATAAAAGGACTTATTATTACCCATGGTCATGAAGACCATATTGGGGGTATACCATTTTTACTACAAACGGTGAATATCCCGGTGATATATGCGCCTAAACAAGCTGCAGCATTAATTAGAAAAAAATTAGAAGAACGAAATATTAATTATAAGAATATTATTGTATATGAAGAAAAAACAAAAATTAAATCTAAATTTTTTGAAATAGAATTTTTTAGAACAACGCATTCAATACCAGATTCACATGGAATTTGTATTAACACTCCAAATGGTAAAATTGTGATGACTGGTGACTTTAAATTTGATATGACCCCGATAGGTCCTATGTCTAATTTACATAAAATGGCTGAAATTGGTAAAAGTGGAGTTAAGCTCTTAATGAGCGATAGTACTAATGCTTTGGTTGAGGGTATGTCTATTAGTGAGTCTATTGTCGATGAAACTTTAAGTGATATATTTTCTTCTTATGTAAGCAATAGGATTATTATTGCGACATTTGCTTCTAATATATATAGACTTAAACATATTATTGAAACTTGTAAAAAGCATAAACGTAAGATAGCTTTATTTGGTAGAAGTATGGATACTTCTATTGAAATTGCTAAGGAATGTGGTTATATTAAGGATAAGGATATTATTATTACTCCAGATGAAGCTAATAAACTTAAGCCATCTGAGGTATGTTTATTATGTACGGGTAGTCAAGGCGAGCCACTAGCTGCTCTTTCTAGAATTGCGGATGGTTCACATAAACAAATTAAATTGTTGCCTAATGATGTCGTGATATTTTCTTCCTCACCTATTCCTGGTAATGGACTTTCGGTTGGTAAAACTATTAATAAACTTTATTTAAAGGGAGTTAAGGTATTTACTAATACTATTAGCGCAGTACATACTTCTGGACATGGAGCTCAAGAAGAATTAAAATTGATGCTTAGATTGATTAATCCAGAGTATTTTGCTCCTTATCACGGCGAATATAGAATGCTTAAAAGCCATACTGATTTAGCTACTTTGTGTGGAATACCTAAAAATAAAACGTTTATTTTGGAAAACGGTGATGTTTTAGTCATGAATAAGGATGGTATTAAAAAATCCGGCAAAGTGCAAGCTAGTGATATTTATGTAGATGGTAATAGAATTGGCGATATTGGAAGTATTGTGATTAAGGATAGAAAATTAATGAGTGATAATGGTATTATGGCCATTATAATGAATATTAATTTTGAAACTAAAGAGATGCTTGGACGTCCTATTATTAGTACACGTGGTTTTGTTGTAGTTAATGAAAATGAAGAATTAATTAAGGAAATAGAAAAAAAAGCAAGTGAAACGATATTAAACAAATTAAAAAGTAATGCTTTTAACTATAACGATTTAAAAAGTGAATTAATATCTACCCTATCACCATTTTTAACTAATAAAACTGGTAGATGTCCAATTATTTTGCCGATTATCATGGAGATAAAGAATAATTAATATTAAAAAAAATTTCACAATGTGATGTGAAATTTTTTTATTTATTTACTTTATTTCAATATACTTTTTGTTTTCGATTTGTTCTTTTTTAGGGATAGAAATTTTTAATGTTCCGTCTTCGTATTTAGCTTCTATGTCGTTTTCATCAATATTACCAAGATAAAATGATCTTTGAACTTTGCTGTAAATTCTTTCTTGTCTAATATAATTTTTATCTTTTTCTTCTTCGTTATTATTTTTTTCTGCAGTAATAGTTAGATATCCATTTTTAGCTTCAATTTTTATATCTTCTTTTTTAAAACCTGGAACATCTATTTCAATGTGATGTTTGCCTTCCTTTTCATAGATATCGCATTTCATATCATTTTTACTTGGAACAAAATCGTCAAAAAAGTCATCTAGATAAAATCTTCTTGGTATAATACTCATATTTCTTATCTCCTTTCACAATTATAATTATAGCACTTTTTTAGCACTTGTCAAGCGTAAGTGCTAAAATTCTTTGTTTTTTTCATTATTTATTATAACTACTTTTATAATTGTTATACAAAAAAAAACGATTAAATCGTTTTTTTAGCTACCGCTACTGAATTGTGCAGTGATTTTACCACCATTAGCTGCTGTAAATGATACTGTACCAGTGTAAGATTTTCCAGCTTGATCATTTTGGGGTTGATCTGTTTCGTTAAACCAGATAACGAAATAGTAAGTTTTTGTACCAGTTTCAGCTGCTAAAAGTTCATTTGCTACTATTACTGTATCACTAACTTCTTTTGCTGTAGCACCTGTTGCTGAAGTAGCACTTTCAATTAGTGCCCATCTTAAATCAGTCATATCTGTAGCAGTAATATTTAAATTACCTGCTAATGAAACTGGAGCGCTAGATGTGTTGTTGATAGTTAATGTATAAATATCACAAACTTTAGCACCGTTTTTATCGATACATTGTTGGCCACCTTCACCAGTGATACCTTTTTGTAGTTCTTCAGTTTTTAATGGTACCATACTTACTGTTGATGGTGTTACTCTAGTTAATGTACCAGTAATAGTTGTGTCACTAACGTTAACTGTATCACCAGAGATACCATTATTATTAGTAATACTTGCATTAACTGAGAAGTATGCAAATGTTGCACCAATAATTGCAACTATTAAAGTAGCAACCCCAATCACGCCATAGAATAGGCCTCTTCCATTATTATTTTCGTTCATTTTTTCTATCCTCCTTACATTAATAATAATACCAAAAAAAAAACTATTTGGCAATAGTTTTTTTATATTTTTTATATTTATTTTTTGTCGCTTTTTGTTTATTATTCTAACTGGCCTGCAATATAATTAGCTTGTGCATATATACTTGCACTAAACATTTTATTTTGCATATCATTGGTACTTCCTTCACCATCTAACCATATATATACTGTGTAGCTATCATACTCTTCTGGTACTAGAAAGTTATCAACAATTTGAAGACTTTCTCCTGAGTTTACTTCTGCAAATGTACCTGTTTTAATTGGTGTAGTTCCATTATTTTTGTATACTGCCCATTTTAAATATTGACTTTTTAATTCATTATCGATGCTATTTATTTTTAAATAGATCCCAACGTATGCTTTTAAGCTGTTAATATTAGCTTTAATTTTAACCGTGGTATTTAACCCGTTTAAATAGTTAGTTGTACCATATAGTGTACCATTTATGTCTGTTCCTTTTTCATATGATATATCTATTTTACCACTATTTGAATTTAATTGATTGTTATCAGCTGTTACTAAGCTAGTAAAATAAGCGTATGTTGACGCTATTGTGATTAAACAAAGTGCTATAACACCTATAATTATATATATTAAGTATTTAGGACTATTAATATTGATTTTTTTCTTTTTATTCTTTTTTTTATTTTTTTTCAAAATAATCCCTCCTACGCTCTTTTTAAATATACATCTATTTTAATTCTACCTGAGAATCTTTTTCCCATAAGGTTATTTTGATTTTCTCCAGTTTCTTCTAGCCATATTCTTAATTCATAACTATCAGGTATCGTTGCTCCTAATGTTAAATTAGTTGTGTATAAATCTATTCTTTTATTATTTCCAATAGAGGAAAAATCGCCATTTGCTACACTGGTATTATCTTTTAACAATTCCCATTTAAAATCAGATGTTTTTAAGGCGTCATCCATAACAATTTCATCAATATATATATTGTAATCTGCTTTTTTTGTCATTGTCTCTTGAGCTATTATTGTAAATATGTTTTTATCAGCTTTGGTGGCCACTTCACTAGCTAATATTGGAACACCAATGGTATTATTTATATATTCTGTTGTGGCAAAGTCTGTTTTAATTATGTTACTATTTGGAGTGTTAATATTAATTTTGGTTGATACATTGCTAGCTACATACCAGGCATAACTAAAACCTAATAAAGAGATGATTAAGACAATGGTTACTACATTTAATATCATTACAACTCTTTTAAAATTCAAGGTATCACCTACTTTACTATATTTATACTACAAGAATATCATATTTTACTATAATTATCAAGTAATGATATAAAAATTATATAATTTGACAATTATTTTCTATTAGCTATCTCATCTTCAACTAAAGGAACTGTTTCTCCTTGGTATATACCTATTTCACCATTTTCTAAACGTTTTTTTAGTTCTAAGGCAGGTATTTTAACAAAGCTTCTTTGACGATAGTTATAACTGAAATAATTTTCTTTATCAGTAAATAAAATGAAATGAACTTTATTTTGAGAATTTTTATTAATATATAAATTATTTATGTATATATTATCCATTGGTTTGTGTTCTTTCAATATCATGTCGTAAATTATTCCAATTTCTATCTGTCCCATTTTAGTTAATGGTAAATATTTTTGAGTTACCTTTAAAAACTCTAAGAATGTCCCTTTTTGTTGATTAAATTTTCTTATTGCATTATTTAGTTCTTCATCGTTATAGTCATTTTTGATATAATTTATTTGACGATCTAAGTTTCTATTTTCGTTGAAATTACTAAAATACTTTGTCATAAGATTAGCTTGAATGTATGGAGTGTCTTTGGTCAAGTCAGTTAATAGGCTTATTTTTTGGTCTCCATCATCTACAGTTATTTTATTTCCAAGATGATTATTGGTATTTAAACAGACTATTTCATTATCTATTTTACATATTTTACATAGATAATAAAATATTTTAACATAGGATATAGTTGTTCCTTTTTTTGTTTTTAAAGAGCCCCAAATATTACTTGTTTGAAGATAATGGTTTAATGATGATTCATCATTTTTGTTATCTAAGGAATTAATATCATAATTGATAAGTTTTCCTATTTGGATATAAAGATATCTTGCTATTGCTAAGGGACTTACTTTTTTAGGGATAGATGCGATAATATTTTTAATAACTTCATTACCCTCTTTAAAAGTTTGGTAATCAACATAATTATATCCACAGTTTTTATTTATGCAGTCTGAATAGTAATAGTTTGCCCCATTTTTTTCAAAGTACTCTATAATATTAGGATCATATAGGTCTAAATTTATATTAATATATACTGTTTTTTCTGTTATTAACTCAATATCTTTAATACTATTAATTACTACTACTAGTGAATGCTTACTGTTCATATTATCACCATAATAATTATATAATATTTTTTAGTTATAATAAATTATGTATACAGCTATTTTACAAAATAAAAGGACTATTTTCCCAATATTAATAGTCCTAATAAAACTGATAGAAATGATAGAAAGCCAATGCTTATAAACAAAAGTGAAAAATTTACATAACCTCCACTTGATGGAAGTGGTTTTTTTTCGGGTTCAGATATTTTAATATTTTCTTTTTCTTCCATACTGGATAAGTTTGTGGTAAGAGAATCTAGTTTGTCATTATCATAGGTGCTTAAATAGTCTTTATTTTTATTTATGTATATGGCATAGTGATTATTTAAGTAATTTTGTACTGGTAATATTTTTATTTGATTTTTTTCGATATATTCGCTTAGAGATTTTGACTCTTCTTCTTTTGAATGACCATCATTATCTTCTAAAGGAATTTCAGATATAGGAATTTTATCTTCTTTTAATGGAATGCAAGCAAATTTTTTTGGTGTTGATAAAAATTGTTTTATATCTTCTAATTTAGTATTTTCGAGTTGCTTAAAAAATGAGTTTTCTAGATTAATACGATTAATAATCGTTAATTCAACCGCAGGGCCTTTGGAAATAATAAGTTTGTTATCCATATTTCACCTGTTAGTTCCAATAAGCTCTTCAACTATCTTAAATACTTGAAGCTTATTTTCTTCTTTTATAGAAACGAGGATGTCATTACCTTTTTCATCTTTTTTTAAATTTGAGACATAGAGATTACTGGTTCCATTACCATTGTCAATTGCGTATACAGCATAATTTTCACCATCATATTCAAGAACTGTGATGATTTCTCCTTGATAACCAATACTTTTTTCATCCATGAGCATAAATGTCTTTTTTTCCATTTTGGCACACTCCTTTATTTTAAGTTAAGTATAACATAACTGAAAAAATATAGCAAGTATTTTTAATTTAATTAACTTGTGTTATAATATTTTCGAGGTGTTTTATGAATTTAAGTACTAATTGGCATGATTATGAAATTTTGGCTAGTGGCGATGGGGAGAAATTAGAAAGATTTGGAAATGTTATCTTGAGAAGACCAGACCCACAAATTATATGGCCAAAGTCAGATAATAATATTTGGAATAAATGGGATGGTTATTACCATCGAAGCAATACTGGTGGTGGTTTTTGGGAATTTAAGAAGAAATTACCAGAGTATTGGACGATTAGATATCGTGATTTAACTTTTAAAATTAGCCCTACCAATTTTAAGCATACTGGTATTTTCCCAGAACAGGGGGTTAATTGGGATTATATTATAGATACAATTTCTAAATCCAATAAAGATGAATTTTTAGTTCTAAATTTATTTGCTTATACAGGATGCGCTTCAATGGCTGCTGCTTATGGTGGAGCTAGTGAGGTTGTCCATGTTGACTCTTCTAAAGGAATGATTGAATGGGCTAAAGAGAATATGAAATTATGTGGTCTTGATAATAAAAAAATTAGATTTATTCAAGATGATTGTTTAAAATTTATTGAAAAAGAAAAAAGAAGAGGTAGAAAATATCACGCGGTTATTATGGATCCTCCAAGTTATGGAAGAGGACCTAATAAAGAGGTATGGAAACTTGAAAATAATTTGAAGGAACTTATTGATAGTGTTAAAGATATTTTGGCTGATGATTTTGAATTTGTACTTATTAATTCTTATACAACTGGATTTAGTCAATTTTCACTAAATAATTTATTAAGATTATCGTTTAAAGATTATAAAATTGTAACTGGAGAAATCGGCTTACCTATTTGTGAAAATAATTTGGTTTTGCCTTGTGGAGTATATGGAAAAATTACCAGAGATTAATATTATATATGAAGATAATCATTTATTGGTAGTGGAAAAACCGATTAATATACCCGTGCAAGAAGATGATAGTAAAGATTTAGATTTAATTACAATTATTAAGTGTTATTTAAAGGATAAGTATAAGAAGCCTGGTAATGTATATTTAGGCATGGTTCATAGGTTAGATAGACCAGTTGGGGGAATTATGGTGTTTGCTAAAACATCAAAAGCAAGTTCTAGATTAAGTGAAGAAATTAGGAAAAAAGAAGTTAAAAAGAAGTATTATGCTGTTTTATGTGGGTGTGTTAAAGATAGTGATGTTCTTAGAGATTATTTAGTTAAGGATAATAAGACTAATAATAGTTATGTGACAACAAAGGATAAGGGTAAGGAAGCTATATTAGAATATGTTAGGCTAGACTATATGAATAATTATAGTTTGATAGATGTTAATCTTATTACCGGTAGATCACATCAGATTAGGGTACAATTTGCTAGTAGAGGATACCCTTTATATGGTGATTATAGATATAATAAAAAGGTAGATATGGGTTCTAATATTGCTTTATACGCTTATATGTTGGAGTTTACCCACCCTACTCTTAAGAAAAAAATGTGTTTTAAATTAGATATGCCCAATAGATATCCATTTAATCTATTTAAGGAAAAATAATTATGGAATTGAATTATAATGATATTAAAAATGAATTAGAATCTCTTAAGTCTAGTAATTATGAAGAATTTTTAATTAATGTGATCGTTATTTTACGTACTAGTAAAGAGGCTATTTTAAAATTGAAAAAATTAAATAATGCCAATCGATTTTATCATTATTTGGATTATTTGTTTTTGCATATTGCTTTTTTATTAGGTATTATTACTAAAGATGATTTAATAGACTATACTGCTTTAACTAAAAATTTTATAAAGAATTTAAATCTAACTAATAAAACTTTAAAAAAACTTAAATATTTTAATTATCATATTTTGTGTAGCGATAATATTGATGAAATAATATTTTTAGTGAATAGTATTCATTTAATGGCCAATAATTTAAGTGATAGAAATTGTTTATATGGTGATTATAATACTAATATCGACTGTTTAGTTAATGGTATTAATGTAATACTGCCTGATAGAGATATGTCTTTAGATTATGAAAATAAAAAAATTATGAATATTAATAAAAAAATTAAGGAATTTAAAAAGCAGTAGTTAACTGCTTTTTAATTTAGTAATACTATTTACAACAATTTGATATTCATCAAATCTTTTTTCTACTCTTCCTATAACACTTATGATATCTCCATATTTAAGATCTTTATTTTCTTGATATATAGATGGAAATAAAGTTAGGGATATACTCTTAAATTCATCACTCGCAATAACAAATGCCATTACATCATTTTTCTTGGTGAGCACTTCCTTTATCTTTTCAACATATAGAATAATATTTATTTTTTGATTAAATTTATCTTCAATGTTTATGGTGGTCAATGATTCATTTTGGCGGTATTCACTAACAGGATGATTACTTAGGTAAAAGGAGAAACTAGATAATTCTAAATTTGTTAGTGTTTCTTTATCATATTCTTGATATTGAATAATGGTTGGTTTTTCTATTTCGATTAAACCTATATCCTTAGTTAATTCAGCGTAGTTAATAATATTATCTAAATTTTCGTTTAGAGTTTTTTTATTTATATTAAAACTTGAAAAGACTCCAGCATTAATTAATGATGTTATTATTTTTTTATTAATTGTACCACTATAGCATCTAGTTACAAAATCTAAAAAATCTTTAAATGGTCCTTTTTCTCTTTCATTAATAATGGCATGTGATACGGAATAACCGATATTGTGTATAATTGAAAAAGGACATATTATTTGTTTATTTTTAATTATGTATTTATAAGTACTTATATTGATATCTGGTGGAGTGATGGTTATTTTTTTGTGTTTTGCTTCACTTATATATATTTGCGTTTTAACATCACTGCCTATGGCATTATTTAAAAGGCTTAACATAAAATAGTGACAAAAATGTCTTTTTAAAAAGGCCATTTTATAAGCTACTATGGCGTATGATACAGAGTGGCTTAAATTAAAACCATAACCGGCAAATTTTAATATTAATTCAAATATTTTAGTGGCACTTTCTTCACTGTGACCTTTTTCAATACTTCTTTTTATAAATTTTTCTTTTTCATTTTGAAGAATATCTAATTTCTTTTTGGACATTGCTCTTCTTAGAATGTCTGCTTCTCCTAAAGAATATCCTGCTAAAACATTGGCTATTTGCATTATTTGTTCTTGGTAAATAATTATACCATATGTTGATTTTAATATTGGTTCTAGGCTTTTATCAAGATATGATATTGGTTCTTTACCCGATTTTCTTTTTATATATGAATCAATGTTATCCATAGGTCCGGGTCTATATAGGGCTATAGCTGCAATTAAATCATCTAGCGAATTAGGATTTAGCTTTTTTAGGAAATTTTTCATTCCGGGAGATTCAAATTGAAAAATGCCATCGGTATCTGCTTTTTTAAATATTTCCATTGTTTTTGTATCATCTAATGGAATATTATTAAAGCTAATATTTATTTGTTCATTATTCTTTATATTTGTAATTATTTCATCAATTATTGTAAGATTACTTATACCTAAAAAATCCATTTTTAGTAAACCTAGTTCTTCTAAGTAGTTCATTGAATATGCTGTTGTATAAATTCCTATATCATTTTTATATAGAGGAATTACTTCATCTAAATGTCTATTAGAGATAACAATTCCAGCGGCGTGGATTGACACATGGCGTGGTAGTCCTTCTAGGTGCAATGAAATATCATATAGTTTTTTTAATTCCTCAGATGAATTAATTAAGCTTTTTAATTTTGAATTATTATTATACGAGGTGATTAAATCTTTATCTGTAATTAGTTTAGATATAGCATCAGTTAGTTTAAGGGGAATGTTTAATACTCTACCCACATCTTTGATAACTTGTTTGGATGCTAGCGTATTAAATGTGATAATGCCGGCGACATTTTTTATACCATATTTTTCAATAACATAATTAACTACTAATTCTCTTTTGTTACTGTCAAAGTCAATATCAATATCGGGCATAGTTACTCTTTCTGGATTTAAAAACCTTTCAAATAATAGATTGTATTTTATTGGGTCTATTTCGGTTATGCCTAATGTATATGCTACTAAGCTTCCTGGTGCACTTCCTCTACCTGGTCCTACTAGTATGTTGTTTTTCTTGGCATATTTGACGTAATCATATACGACTAAAAAATAATTGCAAAATCCCATTTTGTTAATTACTGATAATTCGTAATCGAGACGATCTTGGTATTTTTTTTCTATATTGTTATTAAGTCTTTTATTTAAACCTTTTTGACATAGATTGGTTAAATATTGAAATTCATCTATTCCTTCTTTATAGATGGGTTGAAGATTTTTGGTATATTTTATTTCGACGTTACAAATATCACTTATGTGTTTTGAATTTTGGATGTCTTCTTCATCTGCTATTTTGATTATTTCTTCTTTCGATAGTAAGTGATGAGCTTTATATGTGTTTAGTTCAAATTCTCCTAATACTTTGCCATCTCTTATCATATATAAATAATCTAAATATTGGTAATCATTTTTATTTAGATATAGTACATTACTAATAAATACTTTGGGGTGTTTTATACATTCTTTTTCTGATTGATTACTGTAACCTATATATTTATTTTCAAAAAGATTAAATATTTTTTCATTAAATGATTGGAATGGCATAACTAAAACGACGTTTACAAAGTCTTGTAAATCATCTATTTTAAGGTTTCTTTCCGATGCTAATGTAGATAGTTTAATTAGTGTTTTGTAACCAAGTTCGTTTTTAGCATAAAGAATTATAATACTATCTGATATAGTTAGTTCTAATCCAATAATTGGTTTAATTTGGTATTTCAAACAGCACTTATAAAACTCAATTGTCCCAAACATATTGGAATCAGTAATTGCTAAGGAGGTGTATCCTAGATTTTTTGCAAGACTTACTAATTTCTCAATATTGTTTAAACTACTTAAAAGTGAGTAACTAGTTTTGACTTGTAAAGGTACATAATCCATGATACACCTCCTTATGTTATTTAATGATGAGTAAGGCAATTATAATGCTGGTAAAAATAATCAAAGCTAGGAGTCCAAAAATTTTGGCATAGCCATTTTTATTAAGAGCATTAAGCAAATTTATTTTAAAAATATCTTGTTCTTTATGAGAGTTAGAAACCATTACTCCTTTATATGTTGATAGTTGGGTTTGATGTCCTTCTGTTAAAATATCTTCTGGAGTAAGGGTATTTAATAAAACTATTTTTCCTTTATCATAAACGGAATAATGAAGAACTATATCACCGTGAACTTTAGAAAAAGTTTTATCTGTTGGAAGTTTTAGTTCATATTTAGAAATGCCAGTTTCGCTGTTAGTAGAAACCATTACGCCTAGAAAATTTCCCTCTTTTAGAGAAGGATAATATTCAAATAATAGTTTCTTATAGGCAAGCATATTATATTTTTTAATTGATCTTTCTTTTTTCTTAAATTCATTTTCATTTACATAATCTATAATGTATGTATTCTTCATTTTTTCACCCTTTTACATTCTATTAAATATTACAAGCATAATTACTGCTAAAACAGCTAAGATAATGCCTAAACCTGCCATTTTAGCAAATCCCTTATTACTTGGTCCAATATTAGTTCCAAAAATACTTGGTCTTCTTACTAAAGTTTTTGGTTTATTGGCAAATGTTATTTTACCATTGTTAATAGAACTTGGTATATATCCCTTTTCTTCTTGTTCTATTTGATATGTAGTATCATCAATAGTGGTTTCAACAGTAGTATTTTCCTTTTCTAATTCTTCTTTTTGTTCTTCGTACATAATTTTTCCTCACTTTCTTTTATTTTCACTAATCATTATTATTTGATCGGTTAAATATTTTATTCTTTCTATTATTCTTCTAGATTTTACTAAATCAATATTTTTACTAGTTGTACTTAGATGTTCTTCTAGTTCTTTAATATTTAGATTAGAGGTAAAAAATGTAGGTAGTTGCTGTTGCATTCGATATTGCAAAATTGTACCTAATATTTCATCTCTTGCCCAAGGTGTTGTTGTTTCTGCTCCAATATCATCTATTAGCAATAATTCTATTTTTTTAATATAATTAAATGTATTATTATAACTTTCATCGTCATTAAAACTTGCTTTTAGACTTCTTAAGAATTCTGGAAAATAGATAATAGCTATTTTAGAACCTTTTTTGGCTAATTCATTTAACATAGCTGAGATTAAATAAGTTTTACCAGTTCCAAAATTACCTGTTAAATATAATCCTTTAATAAATTTATCTTTTTGATAGTTATCTAAGAAGTTCTTTAACCATTTGATTGTCTCAAAACGGTTTGGATCATCAGTATATATATCTTTCATCTTAGCATTTTTTATTTCTTTTGGAATGTCAAAAGTGTAGATATTTTCTTGATACTTTGTTTTTTCTTCAAATTCTTTTTGATATTTACAAGGTACATAGTAAAATGCTAAATTATTTTCTTCATAGTTAGGGTAATAAATATGCCCTTTAATCTCATTTTGACAGTTTGCAAGATTTTTACAGTTTTTACAATTCTTAAGTTCTGAATTACTTTTTTGAAGTAATGATGTATGTTTCATAAGAATTTTTTCTGGAATCTTTAATTTTTCTATAAACTTTGTAAAAGAAGCGTCTTCTTTAGCTTCATTGAAGCTTTTTTCTAAGACAAAGTTATTTAAATGATAGTTCTTTTTTAATGCTTCAGCTAAACTTTCCATTATTTATACTCCTTTAACAATTCTTTTAATTGGTCTTGTTCCTCTTCTGTTGCTTCTTTTTTTACTATTTCTTTATCAAACCATTCTGGCAATTTAGTATTAGTGGTTGATGATTCTTTCTTGTAGGAAGATACCTTTTTCCATTTTTTGTGTTCTTTTTCGCAGGCTTGCATTGCTTCGTCGACAGTTTCTATTTTTAGACGTTGCCACTGACCAGCGATTGTCTCTATAAGATTTCTGTTTAATTTTTTATTATTAACTTTAAGAGTATAATCGATCAAGACATTGACTACTCCTGGTTTTAAGCCATATTCTACGATTAAATCCTCTATTAATTTTAAATCTCTTTTAGTGGGTTCCATTTGATTATTTCTACTTTTTAGCAAACACCTTGGTGAGATTGTTTCAAAATCATAGATTATTTTGGCTCTTTTAGAATTATCCCCAAGTGGTTTTCTTAAAAATTCTGGCTGAGTATTATCAACGACGCTAGGAAGAAGGCCTCCATTATCAAATTGATAGTAATTACGGCAATTTTTTCTTAACTCTTCTTTATTTATTAATCCTTTTTCATTGATACAAGTTTTAATAATATTTACCATTTTTAGGGCATCTATATCGTATATAAAAGATAAATTTAATATTAGCTCTTCAATATCTTTAGTGAATGCTTTTTCACTTATAAGATTTTTAGGAATACTAGATACTAAAAAATCAAAATCAAAATTAGTATTTATTCTTAATTTTAATTTGTTAGTTTTTCTAATATTGTCATTAACCACTTCGTATGAGGTTAGAGGCACTGATGCAAAAACGTCGTTAAATGAGGCGGTTATATTTTTATAAGATGTGGTATTTAGTTTTGGTATTTTGAAATAATTCACTAATTTTTCATATTCTTTTTTACCAATATTATTATATAGGACAATATTTAATATGGGATGATTAAAAAATTCATTAGCACTTATTGGAGAATATAGTTCATATATATAGTTATTAACACTTTCTTCTTTAATATAACTTTTTAAAAGTCCAATGGCCTCTAGCTTTCTTCTGGCAATTAAAAATTCACTAGTTGACATATGCATGTTGGTAACTAAATGATGATGGGTTAGCTCGCTACTTATTATCTCCCCTTTTTCTAAATCTGACCATAAGATGTTATATAACATAATTGGAGTAGGTCCGATAATAGGCAAATATAATAAGTTTAAAATTTTTTTATCTTCTTGAATTAAAATACTCTTATTTACAACCACATATGTATCAGCAGGTAATACTTTATAGTTTTCCATATGACCACCATCTTTATACTCATTATACATTATTTAATAAGAGTTGTAAATAAACTAGTTAGCTATTTTTTATAAATATTTAACTAATAAATAATTATATGAAGTGGGGAAATATTACGTATAATTTTATTTTTTTAAGATATAATATTAGTGATGATGACTATGAATATTAAGAAAATTAAAATTATATCTGTATTTTTTATTTTGGGGTTAACTATACTTTTCCATTTTTTATATGACTGGTGGCCAAATGTTATTTTTTCTACATTATTTCCCGTTAATGAAAGTATATGGGAACATATGAAGTTACTTTATTTTGGAATTATTATTTATGGGATAGTTGAATATTTTATTATGAAGAAATTAAATTTAGTGTTTAATAATTTCCTTTTAAACCTATTTATTACAAGCTACAGCAGTATAATAATATATCTAGCGATTTTTCTACCTATTTATAATATTATTGGTGAGAATATGATAGTATCTATTTCTTTGTTAGTAGTAGTTATTATTTTAGAGAGTATTATTAGTTATTATATTTTAAATTATAGGAATTTGGGTAGTATTTATAATATTATTAGTGTTGTTATGTTGATTATAGGCTATATAGGATTTGTATATTTAACATATAAGCCTATTAGAAACTATATTTTTTATGATAAATTAGAAAATAAATATGGTATAGATATATATGTTTTAGATGAATAATATTATTTATTCATTTTTATTATATAAAGGGAAAATATTAGGCACATAAAACTACTTATTAGAATTATGGGGTTATACTCTTTAATTAATAAGCTCATAAGATTGGCTACCATATGTAATATAATTACTTCTTTAATATTTTTATTTTTACTATATATGATAGTTAAAATTGTTCCTATTATAAAGGCATATACTATGTTGATAAAACCGTTATGCACAAGGGCAAAGATAAGACTTGACAATATAATTGATGTATTTTTTTTATTAAATTTATTTAGGTTATTGTATATTAGATATCTAAATATTAATTCTTCTAAAATTGGACCGATGATGACACTTCCAAATAATGCTATATATATGTTGATAGTGGGTATTTTTTGATTATTTATTAGCAATATCAAACTATTTAAAAATAAGGGAATACTGATAAATAAATATATTTTAGGATAATTATCAATCAGATTATATTTATTTACTTTGATTCTGTGTTTTTTGATTATGTATATTATATAAGTTATATTTGTTAATATTAGAATAATGCCTCCATAATTGTTGATAAAATTAGTTAGATTATCAATATTATATGTTGCATATACAGATGCTATAATAAAAAGAAGAATAGGATTTAATAATAGAAGAATATATAATGGAATTAGACTTTTTAACAATTTTTTTATATACATAATTACACCTCAATTATAATTATACATTTTTTAATTTATTATAGAAAAAAAGATACTTAAGTGTATCTTAGAATAGTTTATTAGGATAAGTACCTTCTTCTATTAGTTTATTTATTTCAGCTACTAATTTTTCTTTATCTTCTTTATATGTTACTCCCATCCAGTGAGCAGTAGTTTGTAGTAATTTTACTATGGCATATTTTTCTTTGATGGCATCTGATACTACTTCTGGAATCAAAAATTCACAGGTTGATAGATTATCTTGATTGGTATTTAAAAATTTTATTAATTTTTCTTCTAAATATGGAAATATTGTTTTAGTAAACCCAAACATATTCATTGATACAGGATGGTTTTCTTCTAAGTTAAAGGAAGGGCGATTATCTAATGGGGATGATGTTATAATGTTATTATTTTTGATGATACTAGATTCAATAATATCTTCAATGTTGTTTTTATTATATACGCATACACCTCTTTTTACTGCCCCATTTTCGGTTAGAGTATTACCTACTTTATAACCAACAAGACTATAAGTACTATCATCTTCGTCTATCTTATCTAGAAATTCACTAACAACACGGTAAGCATCATAACCATAAAAGTCATCAGAATTTATTACAGCAAAATTTTCGTCGATTAAATCTTTAGCGGATAAGATAGCATGGGCTGTTCCCCAAGGTTTTACTCTATCCTCTTTATTTTTGAATCCGTTTGGTAGATTATCATTTTTTTGAAAAGCATAGTAGACAGGTATTTGTTGTTCTACTCTTTTACCTATTGTTTCTTTGAATATTTGATAATTTTCTTCTTTAATTATAAATACCACTTTGTTAAAACCGGCTTTTTTAGCATCATATATTGAATAATCAATAATAAATTCTCCGTTTGGTCCTACTGGTTCTATTTGTTTTAATCCACCAAAGCGACTTCCCATACCGGCTGCCATGATTAATAGGGTTTTATTTTTCATATATATCTCCTTTTTCTATATTGATGAATTAAGTATATCATAAATTTATATTTCTAACAAGTAAGCTTTTTTTATTTATATTTATGTAATTATATCGCGTAGCATTAACGCACAAAAAATTAGTAAATTTACTCTTCTTCATTATCAAAGGAAGTATTATATAATTGATGGTAAAATCCCCTTTTCTTTAATAATTCTTTATGCGTACCTACTTCTACAATGTTCCCTTGGTTCATAACAATTATTTTATCGACATTTTTTATGGTTGATAATCTGTGAGCAATAACAAAGCTAGTTCTTTTTTGCATTGATAAAATCAGTAGCACAAGCAATATCGCTGGCAAGATGCATTTGTTCATCTTTGATTAAAGAGTTACCAAATTTGATGTTATACTCTATATCTCCTTTGAATAGTATGCCTTTTTGGGGAACATAGCCGATTAAACTATGAAGATAGTCTTCATTTAAATCTTTAGTTGGTATTTCACCTATTAGAATAGTTCCTTTAGTAGCATCAAATAATCTAGGAATTAGGTTAATAAGTGTAGATTTGCCACTGCCAGTAGAACCAATAAAAGCTGTAGTACTTCCTTTTCCGGCAGTGAAAGAGATATCTTTTAAGATATATTCATCAGCATCAGGATATTTAAAGTATACGTGTTCAAATTGTACTTCTCCTTTTTTGGATGTTTTTATTTTACTTAAATTTTTACCTACTTTCAAAGAATTTTTTTGGTTCCATAATCATTTATTCTTTTTATGGATACGGATGCTCTTGGAATAATAATGGCCACCATTGAAATCATTAAAAACGACATTATTATTTGCATTGCATATTGAATAAATGCCATCATATCTCCTAATCCCATAAGATTAGCATAAATGTTTTTAGCTTCATTATAAACAATCAATAGGGTCGTTTTGTTCATAATAAGCATCATTATTGGAAACATCAAACTCATTGTACAATCTAGGAAAAGTGATGTTTTTGTAAGAGTTTGATTAACTTTATCAAAACGTTTTTCTTCGTGTTTTTCATTAGTGAATGCTCTTATTACTGGAATATCTGAATTTATTTCACGCATTGTTAAGTTTAATTTATCTAATAATTTTTGAAAGTTTTGAAATCTTGGCATACAAAGAATAATAAGCACTAAAACTACCGCAAGAGCAATAATATAGGTCATAGAGGTATTGGTATTCATTACTTTTATGAGTGCTCCTATAGCCACAATTGAAGCGAATATGACAATTCTAAAGGTCATTATTAACATATTTTGAATTTGATTTATGTCGTTAGTACTTCTTGTTATTAGTGATGATACTCCAATTTTTTTACCTTACCTTGAGAAAAATCTAATACTTTAGCAAATATTTTATTTCTTAAATCTCTATCCATTCTAGAGGATATAATTGCACCGAAAAAATTTCTAAGGCATGCACAAACCATAACAGTAAATGCGATTAAAATCATAATTATACCCGTTTTTATAATATAATTAGTTTGTATTTTAGCAACGCTGATACCTAGTTTTTGATATTCTTTAATAAGATAATTGACAGAAAGATTTTTGTCTATACTAGCAATTATTTCATTTGTAGAATTATATAAATTTGCTAAGCTTTCTTCTTTGGTTTTGGAGTCTATATTTTGTAAATAGTTTAAATAGTCTTCTTCTTCAATAATGCTATTTATATTAAACTGTTTTTTTAGGTTATCATTAGTAGTTATTACATATGTTGTAATTGCTCTATTTAAGATATCACTTACCTCATCTTCATCTATATATGGATACTTGGATTTATATTTGAGGTACTCTTCTTTGGTAATTTCTTCTTTTGATATTTTTTTATAAGCATCAGTTATTATTTTACTATCACTATCTTGAAGATATAGGAATATTTTTTGATATTCTTCATTGCTTAAAGCTTCTGGAGTTATCTCCTCAATTCCTGAATAGCTTATCCCAGTATTAATTATCTTAGAGGTGTAACTGGGTAATTATAATTCTAAAACTGCTTGTGCTATTGGAGGATTATAATAAAGAAGATATATATGCAAGATTTCTTTAATGATTTTAATAATGTTTTCATAGTGCTTCCTTTCAATTATATCAAATAGATAGATTATTATTTGTGTATAAATAAATTATTAATATTTTTCTTTGGCATTAAGATTTTTACATTAGAAATTATTTTGATGTTATAAACTTTTTTATTACTATCTAGTTGTTCTCCGTCAACACACCATTTCTTTTTAGGAGTTTTCTTGAAATGAATTGTGATTTCATTTGTTTTATGTATATATATACCTGGTACTTTAGTTACATCTCCTGCTGCTAATATAAGAAGACTTTTAATTAGATCAATTTTCTTAGTGATTGAACAAAATAGTATTTCTAATTTTCCATCATCTAATTTAATATCTTTGTAAAAGTTATTAATACCCGCAATGCGATTAGCATTAGAGATAATGACAAATGAATAATTACCACGGTAGGTGTCTTCCCCTATTTTATATGTTAAATCATATAATGATGTTTTATGGAAAAAAGATTTAATTCCTTCTATAATATATGCAAAATGGCCTACTTTTTTCTTTAGCTCCTTAGGTGTAATGTATGGTACATCTAAGAATTTTCCTATACCTGCAACATAGACAAAATAGCCTTCATTGATACAACCAATATCCATTTCTTTAACTTCACCATCTAGTAATAATTCTAAGTTATTTAAAATATTTTTGCCATATCCCCACATTGTACCTATATCATTAGTAGTTCCTAGTGGTATATGAGCTAGAAGTAATTGATGATTTCTCTTTAAATTGCCTGTAACTATTTCATTAAAGGTTCCATCCCCTCCTACAGATATTACTAAGTCTGTATCGTCAGGAATATTTTTAATTATCTCTAAAGCATGTTTATAATATTCTGTATAAATAAAAGTAGGTTCATAACCTTTAGATAATAATTTTTTTGTAAATGATTCTTCTAAATTATATTTTAATTGCTTCCCACTACTCTTGTTATATATTATGATGCATTTTTTCATACTATCAAATCCTTTTATATAATTATAACACGTATAATGTCAAACATTAACACTAACAATTAAAAGCCTAGAATTTTATTTGAATTTTCGCTTTATTATAGAAAACTGAAATGGGTTTGATTATTATATTATAAATTTTATAATTTGATAAAACTTAGATAATCATTATTAGTGGCGTATTATATTTTTCAATTAATTTATATATATAGTTATTTATATGTATACTTTTTATTACGGTAATTAAAGTATTGCATATCTCCATATGTAATATATTTTTCTTCTTTTATTTTAACTTTTGGATGTTGTTTATAATACTTGGTTTCTAGTAATACAATGTATAGATTATGTTTCTTTGCATATTTGATATCAAATGGAGTAATGCTATCATAACATAAAATGTATTTAGCTTCCAAAGGAGGGGGATTAGTTGATAATTCATCAATATTCTTCCCAATTTTTATTATTATCTCGTTATAGCCATCACTACTATCTTGCATTAATGTTTTAGCTGTATATAATTTATTGACGTTATTAGTTGGTAGTGTGTCATATTCATAGGCAAATTCATAATCTGAAAATGAATCGCTATAATATACATGTACTACATTATTAATATCAAAGTTTTCAAAGCCAAAGATGATATGATCGTATGGTGATTGGAATGTTTCAAAATGGCTTTCATCAATAAGGCTACAAGAACACGCTCCTATATCAGTAGATGTTTGATAACTATAGGATAAATTGTTTAAATGTTTTTCACATTCGCTAGCGTGAACTAAAGCATAGAAAGGTGTTTTTTGTAATCTATAAATGTTTACACCAAAGTTATTGCTTGCATTTGTATCTAGATTTTTTGCAAGGGTTGTTCTATTTATAAGTGATGTATTTATTAAATTATATGAATAGTCCTTACAGGTTCTTATATCTTGATATAGTGTACTTGATAAATTATTATGTATATTACTACTATAGAAAGCTAATAACTCAGTAATAGTTAGTTTTTTTAACTTTAAAGTCATTTGATATGATCTTCTATTTTCTTCGCTTATAATAGGTTTATGAATGATTTGCTCAAAATTTAATACTTCATTTATATTTATCATTACATTAGGATATATATCTTGATATAGTGTATCTATAATTATATCTATTACCTTTTTTTTAGTTAACTCTTGAAATAGATTAGTTAATATAGTAATTGTTTCTTCTTTTGTAAGATTACTTTTTATTATATATTGGATATTGTTAACTATTTCATAAAGATTATGATGTTCTAAATCTTCAAAATAAGAAATAATAATATCTTCTTTATTATTTCTTATTGCATCTAATAGATTAGTATAGAAAAAAAACGTTTGAGTATTTGGATTAAAAGTATTTATTATTTTATTGTAGTAATTTAATCTTAATTTTTCTATTATTGATGTATCTATATATTTAGTTAATTTATTCATAATAGAACGATAGCATTCTACATCTTTAATAGTGCTGATTAATTTGATAAATCTGGTATCATATAATAATTCATAAGTATCTAAGCCATTTAGATAACCATTTAAATATTTTATGGGTAGTTTTAATAATTCATCTATAGTCAATTCATCCATGGTAGTTGTCATTCCTCCTATAGTTATAAGTTAATTCTGCAATAGTAATCTATGTAGAATTTTTTTTGATTTATATTATACTACAATATTCTTAAAACTACAAAAGGAAATACATATAAATATATAGTTATTCTGTACGGAGTGCTATTACTGGGTCTTTTTTACTAGCCATTTTGGCTGGGATTGAGCCACCTATTACGGTTAAAGTGACACTAATTAAAATTAGTATAAGCGCGTGTACTGGATTTAATTTAGCTACGTTAGGTAAATCGGTGGCATTATAAATTATGCTGTTGGTTGGGAAAACTAATAGTCTAGCAATAATGATACCGATTAAACCAGAAATAGTTCCAATAATAAAGGTTTCAGCGTTGAAGACTCTAGAGATATCTTTTTTTCTAGCTCCTAATGCTCTTAGAATACCTATTTCTTTAATTCTTTCTAATACGGATATATAGGTAATAATTCCTATCATAATTACTGATACAACTAATGATATTGATGAAAAGGCAATCAATACCATGGTTATTGCATCCATAATGGATCCTGACATTGATGAAATCATTTGACCTAGGTCGTTATATATAATTTTATCATTCTCTTCTTTATTCTTGTTATATTCATCTAAATAATTGGTTATTTTATCTTTAGCGTTAAAGTCTTTTGGATAGACATTTATAACAACAGGAACAGTATCTGCTCCTAAATATCCAAGTGTTAAGTCTTTGGTATTTGTTTCATTAAATGCTTCACCGGTTAGGATATTATAGTTTGCTTTTTCTTGAGATTTTACTATTTCAGAATCTTTATTACTATCAATAATAAAATCTAATAGTTCATTGGAATAGAATAATCCACTAACATTGCCGTATATTCTTTCTGATTCTTCTTTAGCGCGAACTATTCCTACTACTTTTAACTCTATAGCGTTGTTATTTTCATATAACTCTTTGAAATTAGTATTTACTGTATAATAATTTCCATATTTAATATAGTATTCATTATTTAATATTAATTTTAAATTAATATTTGATATTTCTTCAAAGTTAATTGTTTCTTTAGTAGAATCTAAACCTAATTGTTCTAAGATGGTTGAACTTATTCTATTTTTTGTATCTAATACTAGTAATAGTTCACTTTTATTACTTGGATATTTTCCATATAAAAGGTCAAAATTTTCTTTGACTACACCAGTATTATTTGATTCGCTTAATGTTTTAGGTATAGAGAAAAAATCAGTATAATTCAATGTTAAAGGACTATATACATCTTCTTTTTTACTTATAATGTTAATGCTTGTTGACCTTTGGTATGCTATGCCTGAGATTAACTCAGGATCAATATTTTCAATATAATCAATATATTCTTTAGTAAAGATGTTAGTATGACTAATTGTATCTTGAAGTTTTTGTTTAGGATAAATTATTTTCTTATCGGTATAAGAATTTTCATTTTTTTCAAAATTTTCTGTTAGTTGTCCCATCATATTTTCATCCATAGATACAGCTTGTGACGATATTATAATTGGTAAATTTGAAAGGGTATCTTTTTCAAATTTATCTATTTCAATATCAAAGCCATTTGATAAAGATAATATTAGAGCAATACCAATAATACCTATTGATGATGCAAAGGCAGTTAGTATGGTTCTTCCTTTTTTAGTTTTAATATTATTGAATGATAATTTTAGAGCAGTCCAAAAACTCATGGAAGTCTTTTTTATGTTGTAATCCTCTTTAATTTTTTCTTCATTTTTAATAGGATTTGTGTCATTGACTAGCTCTCCATCTCTTAATTCAACAATTCTAGTAGCATATGACTCTGCTAATTCTTTATTATGGGTAACCATAATAACTAATTTATTCTTTGATATTTCCTTAATTAATTCCATAATTTGAATACTAGTTTTTGTATCTAGGGCTCCCGTTGGTTCATCTGCTAGAATTAGATCTGGATCATTTACTAAAGCTCTAGCTATTGCTACCCTTTGCATTTGACCTCCAGATAATTGGTTCGGTTTTTTATTTATATGATCTTGTAAACCAACTTTTTCTAGAACTGAAAGAGCTTTTTCTCTCTTTTCAGCATTTGAAACGCCACTTAGAGTTAAAGACATTTCAACATTTTCTAGAATAGTAATATGGGGAATTAGATTATAACTTTGAAATATAAATCCAACAGAATTGTTACGATAGGCGTCCCAAGTAGTATCATTGAATTTTTTGGTTGATTTTCCATTAATTATTAAATCACCCGAATCATAACGATCTAGTCCACCTATAATATTTAGTAATGTTGTTTTTCCCGAACCAGAAGGGCCTAGTATGGCTACAAATTCATTTTTTCTAAACTTTAGTGAAAAATCTTTGAGAGCGTGTTGTTTAAAATTACCTGTGATGTAGCTTTTGCATATTTTTTTTAGTTCTAACATATAGATTTCCTTTCTTTTTAAACACTTTTTTAATTAGCAATAGAATTATATGATTAATAAGTGGAAATGTCAATATATTCACATAATTTCACAAAATATTTAAAACATAAAAAAAAATTATCCGCAACTACCTATCTTAGCATTACACTATTGTCGGCGTTCTAGTGCTTAACTTCTGTGTTCGGGATGGGAACAGGTGAACCACTAGGCAATAATCACGGATAAAATTTAACATATTTATATAATAGTTCTTTGAAAACTAGATAATGTGGTTTACATCAAATTATTTTTATAATGAGTATGGTTAAATCCTCAATCTATTAGTACTAGTCCGCTCAATGTATCGCTACACTTCCACTTCTAGCCTATCAACCAAATAGTCTTTTTGGGATTTTACTTGTTAAACAATGGGAAAACTCATCTTGGAGGGGGCTTCACGCTTAGATGCTTTCAGCGTTTATCCCTTCCCTACATAGCTACTCTGCACTGCCACTGGCGTGACAACAGATACACCAGAGGTAGGTCCATCCCGGTCCTCTCGTACTAAGGATAGCTCTCCTCAATTTTCCTACGCCCACGACGGATAGGGACCGAACTGTCTCACGACGTTCTGAACCCAGCTCGCGTGCCGTTTTAATGGGCGAACAGCCCAACCCTTGGAAGCGACTCCACCTCCAGGATACGACGAGCCGACATCGAGGTGCCAAACACCACCGTCTATGTGAACTATTGGGTGGTATCAGCCTGTTATCCCCGGGGTAACTTTTATCCGTTAAGCGACGACCATTCCATACTGAATCGCCTGATCACTAAGCCCTGCTTTCGCACCTGCTTGACTTGTAGGTCTCGCAGTCAAGCTCCCTATATACCTTTACGCTCTATGAATGATTTCCAACC
>JAEDMO010000027.1 GCA_016302935.1 Bacilli bacterium
TGAAAAAAATGTAAATATATAGTAAATAAAAAACATCGCTTGGTGCGACGATTTTATCTTATGGAGCGGATGATGGGAATCGAACCCACGTGGTCAGCTTGGAAGGCTGAAGTTCTACCATTAAACTACATCCGCAAAAAATAGTAGGCAATTAAAATTATACCAAATATATTATAATTGTCAACCATTTTAACAAAATTTTAAAATATTTTAACTATTTAAGTAATTAATAGCCATAATTGCAGCAGTAGTACCATCAGCAGTTGCCACAGTTAATTGACGAATCATTTTATCACGACAATCACCAGCAACAAACACACCAGCAACATCAGTAACACAATTATTTGACTCTATATATCCATACTTGTTCACTTTAAGTAAATCCTTAACAATATCACTCTGTGGAACTAAACCTATAGAAAGAAATACTCCATCTAATTTAATTTCCTTAACAACATCACCGGTTTTAATCTTTATTCCATAGACCTCAGAAAGACCAATATATTCTAAAACTTCGCTGTTCAAAATAACCTCAACATTATTTTTATCCTTAAGCCTATCAATCAACACCTGTTCTGCTGTTAACTTATCCAAATTTTGAATAACATAAACTTTTTTACAAATATCACTTAAACTAATAGCATTAATCACTGCACTATTCCCGCCACCAACAACGGCAACAACCTTATCTTTAAAAAATGCTCCATCACAAGCAACACAAAAATGTATTCCCTTGCCTATTAATTCCGTCTCATTTTTTAAACCTAATAATTTATATTTAGAACCAGTCGCAATTATTACAGTTTTACCTTCATAAACATTATCATCGGTAATTATTTTTTTTATTTTACCATCTTCTATTTTTTTTGCTTCCTCAAGTTCAATATCTATTCCCAAATTGCTTACTTGTTCAAACATATTGTTTGTTAATTCACTACCACTAATTTTAGTATAACCTGGATAATTTTCAACAAGGGGAGAAGAAGCAATCTGCCCCCCTATTGAATCCTTTTCTAATATTAAAACCTTTTTATTAGCTCTAGCTGCATATATGGCCGAAGTCATCCCAGCAGGACCACAACCAATAACAATAACGTCATACATTAATATCACCTAAATTTTAAATTCTTCTATATATTTTTTTATATTAGATAAATTAACAACATTTGTTACATCCTTACCATCGATTATAACTAAAGTAGGTGCTTGTTTAACAGAATATTTTTTAGTCATATCTAGATTATCCTCAGCATCGATAAATTTATAATCAACTTTAGCCTTTTCTAATAATTTTTGTGCCATCTTACAATTAGGACAAGTCTTAGTACCAAATAAGAATATGCCATTTTCTACTTTTTCCTTCTTTTCCTTTTTCATTTTAGAACAATTCAAATCATAAGACTTTCTCTTTTTGTATTCTTGAGCTTTACCATCATTCCAATTTTTAACCGGACGATAGTAACCAGTAATTCTACTATAAACTTCTGTTTCTTCTCCACACTTAGGGCACTTATTAACCTCTCCAACAATGTATCCATGTGTCTTACATACCGAATAAATTGGTGAAATAGTATAGTATGGCAAACGATAATTTTCAGCTATTTTTCTAACCAAATTAGCAGCAGTCTTCCAATCGGTTAATCTTTCTCCTAAAAATGCATGGAATACAGTACCGGAAGTATATAATGTTTGTAATTCATCTTGGATATCTAACGCTTCAAAAATATCACTTGTATATCCGACAGGTAAATGTGAACTATTCGTATAATAAGGCGTTTCATCGCATTCAGAAGCTGTAATAATATCAGGGTACTTACTCTTATCGTTTTTAGCTAAACGATACGTGGTTGACTCAGCTGGAGTAGCCTCTAAATTATATAAATCACCATATTCTTCTTGATAATCAGATAATTTTTCACGCATAAAGTTAAGAACATCTTTAGTAAATTCTTGTGCTTCTTCGTGTGTCAAATCTTCCTTAATCCATTTAGCATTCAAACATGCTTCATTCATTCCAACCAAACCGATTGTAGAAAAATGATTATTAAATGTACCTAAATATCTCTTAGTATAAGGATACAATCCTTCGTTCAATAATTTTGTTATAACATTTCTTTTGATTTTTAAACTTCTAGCAGCAATATTCATTATTTTTTCTAATCTTGTATAAAAATCCTTTTCATCTTTTGATAAATAAGCAATTCTAGGCATATTAATAGTTACAACTCCAATAGAGCCTGTAGATTCTCCACTTCCAAAAAATCCTCCAGATTTCTTTCTTAATTCTCTTAAATCCAATCTTAAACGACAGCACATACTACGAACATCGCTAGGTTCCATATCACTATTAACATAATTTGAGAAATAAGGTGTACCATATTTTGCAGTCATTTCAAAAAGTAATTTATTATTTTCTGTTTCTGCCCAGTTAAAATCCCTTGTTATTGAATATGTAGGAATTGGATATTGGAAACCTCTTCCATTTGCATCCCCCTCGATCATAACCTCGATAAATGCTTTATTTACCATATCCATTTCTTTTTGACAATCTTTATATTTAAAGTCAACTTCCTTACCACCTATTATACAATTTAACTCTGCTAAATCATTAGGTACAGTCCAATCTAATGTAATATTAGTAAATGGTGCTTGTGTTCCCCATCTACTAGGCGTATTAACCCCATAAACAAATGATTGAATACATTGTTTAACTTCTTTATAAGATAAATTATCAATTTTAACAAAAGGTGCTAAATAAGTATCGAATGATGAAAACGCTTGCGCTCCAGCCCATTCATTTTGCATAATACCCAAGAAATTTACCATTTGATTACATAATGTAGACAAATGTCTTGCTGGTGAAGAAGTTATTTTTCCAGGAACTCCGCCTAACCCTTCTTGAATTAATTGTTTTAAACTCCAACCAGCACAATAACCAGTTAACATTGATAAATCATGCAAATGCAAATCACAGTTACGATGAGCATTAGCAATCTCATCATCATAAACTTCAGATAACCAATAATTAGCAGTTATCGCTCCAGAGTTACTTAAAATAAGTCCTCCAACTGAATATGTAACAGTAGAATTTTCCTTAACTCTCCAATCAGTTACATTTACATAGCTATTAACAACATCTTTATAATCTAATACAGTAGATTTCATATTACGCATTTTATCATGCAATCTTCTGTATAGAATATAAGCCTTAGCCACTTCAGCATAACCAGCCTTAATTAAAACAGATTCAACGCTATCTTGAATATCTTCAACATTAACTATATTGTTTTCTATCTTAGGTTCAAAATCTGCAGTTACCTTAAGCGCTAAAAAATCAACCACTCCATCATCATAATTTTTCCCTTCGGCATCAAAAGCCTTCTTTATAGCCTCAGATATCTTTTGAATATCAAAGCTAACTATCTTTCCTTCTCTTTTTCTAACTTTATACATATTTTTATTTCCATCCCTTCTAATTTGTATAAATTTATATTCCTCTAACTGTTACGTTAGGGTATTTCATATTTAATATATTTTGAATATCAAAAAGTTCTTTTTCACTAAAACCATTAAGTCCAGATTGCAAAACATTACTACAATCACGATAATTTTGAATATAATATCTAGCATTAGGTCCAATATATTCACATATATGCTCTAATTGTGTAATACTATGTAATTCCTTAACTACTGTAGTTCTAAATTCATATTCAATATTTGAATTTTCTAAAATATCAATACTCTTCTTTATATTTTCAATATTAATATTATCAACACCAGAAGTTTTATCATAATTAGAAAAATCATTCTTAATATCCATAGCAACATAGTCGATAAGTCCCATATCAATTAATTTTTTTAATTTTTGAGGATTACTACCATTTGTATCAAGCTTAACCTTAACACCAATTTCCTTTATTTTTTTTATAAAACTCTCAATATCTCTCTGTAACAAAGGTTCTCCACCACTTATACAGATTCCATCAACAAGTCCTTTTCTTTTTTTTAAATAATCCAATACCTCATTTTCATCAATTATCCCATCACCATTTGTATCCATAAGCAAATTTTTATTATGACAAAATGGACATCTAAAATTACAACCTTGTGTAAATATCAAACAAGCCATATTAGCAGGATAATCTAATAACGTCAACTTCTCCATACCACTAATCGTCATACTTAATTACCTCTTCACCATCATTTTCAAAAAACCAATATCACTATCTATTGCTAAATTAATCATATCAGAAATCTTATTACAAGATATATTCTTAGGAAGTTCAATTTCAATTAAACAGCCACCAGAAAGCATTTTTTGATATTTGCCTATATATTTAA
This sequence comes from Bacilli bacterium, assembly GCA_016302935.1. Taxonomy (GTDB): domain Bacteria; phylum Bacillota_I; class Bacilli_A; order RF39; family UBA660; genus JAEDMO01. The sequence continues at coordinate 4,342 of JAEDMO010000027.1, forward strand.
AATCATTATTTATATCATCCTTATAATTAAAAAGTCTATCTATTCTAGAATAATTAGGTTTATCACTAACCCCCTTTTTTATTCCATAAATCGCTTTATCCAAATCCATTAGTTTTTTTAAAGGACGACTTTTACTAGTCTCACTAATTATAAAGTTCAAACGGCTTTCATCAATAAATTTACTCACCTTTTCATTTGCAAATTTTAATATCTTTAAAAGCAACTCTTTTTGTTTTTCCAAATCTTCTTCCAAATTTATTACACATTCAAAAAGACCTACCAATTCAATATTCAAAGCGCCTTTTTTTAAAATCTTTCTAATTTTTTGACCATTCTCCAGCTTATCATCATCTAAAATATTATTATTGAAAACAAAACGATAATTTTCTTTATACTTATTTCCCATATTTTCAAATATAGATAAAAGAACATTTTTAGCAAGTTCCAACATTCCGTCAAATTCAAGATAAAAATCTTTTAAACTTTTATTTTTATACTCAAACCCAAGACGCCCCATATTAACAGAAACCGACGCCACAATCATTCTTCCAATAGAACTTCTACTATCATATAGTTCATTTTCAAATATTCTTCTACCATTACTAAAATATTCAACTTCATTTTCTGCATCGTCATTATAAGAAGATTCAATAAATGATAACGCTACATTTTTTCCACTCGCTATTGTTTCAACAATCTTATTATATAATTCTATATTATTATTTTTTCTTATTTTAAATATTGTCGTAAGATTTTTTAAATAATCAACTTCCAGCAACTGTTTAACATAACAACTATTAATTAAATTACCTTCATAGCTATCATTTGTACCAAGACTTATTGAATATTTTTTATTTTCTTGAAAATTATTATTTAAGTGTAAAAGTAGTTGTTTAATTCCAGCAGATAACCACTCAATAGTTTTTTTATAACTAGCATTGTAAGCCAAAACAATTAATTCTCTCACTCTTTTATTTAATAATATAGAATCAAAAACATCTATATTTATATTAAGAGTATTTTCTTTATCGATTAATTCTTCAATTTTGCTAACATCTACATACTCACAAAAGCCTTCAATATTAAGATAAGCTTCTATTGCATTCTTGAGTTCACTCTTAAATCTAGAAATTAACTCTGGCACTAAAATATAATCGAATTTAGATAAAGTTATTTCACCATCGATTTCTGATTTTGCATTAATTGCCATTTGTATTAAATCTAAGGGAAAATTATTATTAATCACATTATCAAATTTTAAATGAGTAGAAGATAAATTGCCTAAATTAAAATAATCTAAATTATGAATATAAATACTTCCATCATCGTGAGCTCTAACAAATTTATTATCCAAAACATAAGCTTTTGTATACTCACAAGAAATTGTTTTCCCAAAATCTAATAATATATCGTTAGGTTTTCCTATTACACTTTTATTTTCATTAATAATTCTTTCTATCGCCCTAACAAATTTATGTTGCTGTTTTATACTAAAAGCCTTCCTTGATGCCGCTCTTTTAATACGGTAATCACTAAAAGCTTGATAGACATCATAAAATTTGTTTTCTTTTAATTTTGTTTCAATAATATCTTGAATATCTTCAACATTAATTGTTTTCCTAGTCGCATAGTTATTTTTTATATAACAAAGCACATCTTCATATACTTTATTTACCTTTTTTAAAGAAATATCTACATCAACATTATCAAAAGCTTTTTTTATTGCAATAGCTATCTTAGTTCCGTTAAAAGAAACTCTCTGACCGCTTCTTTTTACAACAACTAAATCAGATAAAACTTGTTCTTCGCAAATATCATTCATACTATCCCGCCTATATTCTATTGGTAAGAATATCATACCAAAACGAACATATTATGTCAATGTTTTTTTTAACTTTTTTTACTTTTATTTTAATATTTACATTTTTTAATTTCATTTTTTCCAAAGAAAAAAATATTTTTATCCAACATTACATTAAGAAACAGAAAAATGCTTGCAAATGCCCGTATTAAAAGAGAAAAATAAAACATCAATATAAAATTGATGTTTAAATAGCCAAGCATTTTATAAATGTTTTTTTTAAGAAAAAATATTTTATTTTTCCAAAAAAGATAATTGGACCTTACCTTTTTCCAAATTAATATCCTTAACATAACAATCCACAATATCACCAACAGAAACAACATCCAAAGGGTGCTTTATATAGTCATTAGACATCTGTGAAATATGAACAAGACCATCATTTTTTAATCCAATATCAACAAACGCACCAAAATCAACAACGTTTCTTACTGTCCCTTGTAATTTCATCCCATTTTTCAAATTTTCTATTTTAAGAATATCACTTCTTAAAATAGGAGCAGCAAAATCATCACGATAATCTCTAGTAGGTTGTTTTAGTGCTTGAACAATATCTTCCAAAGTATATTCATCTATTGCTAGCTTAGAAGACCAAAAAGGAATATCTAAATTATCTAATTTCTCTAACATCTTATCAGTGCCAATATCATCAGTAGAACATCCTAAACCATCGATAAGTTCTAAAGCTTTATCGTAACTTTCTGGATGTATCGGTGTAACATCTAACACATTATTACCATTAATTATCCTAATAAAACCAACAGACTGTTCATAAACTTTATCACTAATTCCTTTGATTTTTCTATATTCTTCCCTAGAATTGATTTTTCCATTTTCTTCTCTATAAGCAAGTATTTTATCAATAACACTTTTAGTAAGACCAGAAACATATTTTAAAATCGAAAAAGAAGCTGTATTGATATTAACACCAACATTATTAACTGCTTTAGAAACAACAAAGTCTAAAGATTCATCTAATTTCTTTTCATTTACATCATGTTGATACAAGCCAACACCGATACTCTTAGAATCTATTTTAGTAAGCTCCGCCAAAGGATCTTGTAATCTTCTAGCTATACTAATAGCACTCCTTTGTTCAACTTGTAAAGAAGGAAATTCCGAAATAGCTAATTTAGAAGCAGAATATACAGAAGCTCCCGCTTCATTAACAATAGCGTATTTTACTTCTCTATTTTTAATCTCACCAATCGTCTCAGCTACCAAAGCCTCACTTTCTCTAGAAGCCGTTCCATTACCTATAGCAATTATTGAAACATTATATTTTTCTACCAAATCCTTTATCTTTTGTTTGCTTTCTTCCCACATATTTTTAGGCTCATGAGGATATATAACCGAAATATCTAAAACCTTAGAATTGCTATTTACAACCGCTAATTTACAACCAGTCCTATATGCTGGATCTAATCCTAAAACTGTTTTTTCCTTCATTGGTGGTTGAAGTAATAATTTCTCTAAATTTTTAGAAAAAACATCTATTGCTTGTTGTTCACCTATCAAAGTTAACTCACTTCTTATTTCTCTTTCGATACTAGGTTTAATTAACCTTTTATAACTATCCTTAATCGCATCTTTGACATAATTCAAAACAACAGATTTATCGTTTTTAATTATCTTACTTTCTAAATAAGAAATTATTTTATCATCATCCGCTAATAAAGAAACCGATAAAACGCCTTCCTTTTCGCCTCTATTTAAGGCTAAAATTCTATGAGGTTTTAAAGATTTAATTTTATCGCTATAATCATAATATATCTCATAAATCATAGTATCATCAGTAGCTTTTTTCTTCTTCTCGCTAACTATAGTCCCATTATTATAAATAAAATTTCTTATCCATCTTCTATAATAAGCATTATCGCTTATCCATTCGCTAATAATATATTTAGCTCCCACAATAGCATCGTCATAAGTTTTTACTTTATCATTAATAAACTTATTAACAGTAGCATCGGTTAAATCAAGAGGAAAACTCATAATTATCTTAGCTAAAGGCTCAAGTCCATTATTAATAGCCTCCGTAGCTTTAGTTTTCTTTTTTTCTTTATAAGGTCTATATAAATCTTCTACTTCTACTAATTTTTCGCATTTCATAATATTATTTTTAATTTCATCGGTTAAAAGACCTTTTTCATCGATAAGTCTAATTACATCTTCTTTTCTTTTTAATAAGTTTACTTGATATTCATAAACCTCATTAATTTTTCTAATTTGTTCTTCATCTAAATTACCGGTTGCTTCTTTTCTATACCTAGCAATAAAAGGAACAGTATTTCCATCGTTTAAAAGTTTTAAAACGCTTGAAACTTGATTATTTTTTATATTTAATGCTGTCGCAATTTCCTTTATTATATTCTCGTTCATTAATCTCACTCTTTCTAACAATTAATATTATATCATTTTTTTCTTATCATATCAGCATAAATAATTTTATCATTACCAAATTTTTCTCTTAAGCTATCAACAATATTTTGTACATCATTTTCTTTTTCTATTTTTATATTATTTTCAAACAAAGATAACTGTAACTCTCCAGTATTTTTGAAATTACTAACTCCAACGCATATATTTCTAACCGGTTCAAGATTCCAAAGACTATTGAAAAGCTTAACAAAATGATTGTATAAATCATTATCAGAATTAATTTCTCTATCTAGTTTTAATTGTTTACTATTCTTGCTAAAATCAGCATACTTTATCGATGTATACACACAAGAAGCAGACTTGGATTGTTTCCTAAGTCTCTTACCAACATCTATTGACAAGCTTCTCACTACCTTTAAAAGTTCTTCTTTATTATCGCAATCATAAGGAAGTACCGATGAAGAACTAATGCTTTTAGGTCCGGCATATTCATATTCAACTAAAGAGTTATCTATCCCGTTTGCATATTCATGCATCATTTTACCCATACTTTTAAAAATCCTTACTAGCATATCTTCATCCGTATTTGCTAAATCATATATTGTCTTTATACCTAAATTAATTAATTTTTCGCTAGTCTTTTTACCTATCATAAAAAGATCAGTTACTGGTAATGGCCACATTTTTTGTTCTATTTCATCAGAAAATAAAGTGTGAACCTTATCAGGCTTAGAAAAATCCGAAGCCATCTTCGCACATAATTTATTATTACCTACACCTACATTAACTGTAAAACCTAAATTTTCCTTAATATCATTTTTTATTTTATAAGCAATATCCAAAGGATCGCCAAATAGTTTAACAGAATCAGTATAATCAATAAAACATTCATCGATAGAATATCTCTCAATTTTATCAGAATATTTTTGCAAATAATCAAACATTTTATTAGAAAAATAACTATAAATTTTAAAATTTGGTGGAAAAACTTCTAAATTAGGGCATTTTTTCTTAGCTAAATATAAGCTTTCACCGGTAACGACACCCATTTGTTTGGCTGGAATGCTCTTAGCCAAAACAACACCTCTTCGTTTTTTCTCATCACCGCCTATGACCGCAAATCTATTTCTTATATCTACTTTATAACCATTTTTCAAAAGCCATACTGCACTCCATGATAAAAAAGCATTATTAACATCGACATGTAATATTACCCTATCTTTCATATTTACCACCACCATTATAATAACATATGTTCGCGTTTAATGCAAGAAAAAAACTTAAAATTACTTTAAGTTTTAGTCTCTATCTCTAGTCATTAAAAATAGTCTTAAAATTTGTAACAATGTTGTTAGTAAAGAGGCAACATACGTAAATGCCGCTGATTTCAACATATTGTCGCACGAATCAACCTCATCTGAATTAACGATATGAAGTTCTGCCAACTGCTCTTTTGCACGCTTAGAAGCATTAAATTCAACAGGCAATGTAACTAGTTGAAATATCAACGTAGCACAAAGCAAAGCAATACCGACATAAGCTAATTGAAGTTCACCAAAAATCCAACCTATAAGCAATACAATATATCCGATCTTAGAACAAAAATTAACAGTAGGGACAATTTTAGAACGGATACGCATAAAAGTATATCCTTCTTTATCCTGAATTGCATGTCCCACTTCGTGAGCAGCCACGGCTACCGCCGCTACTGTACTACCATCAAAAACTTCTTTAGAAAGTCTAACTACCCTTCTAGTAGGATCGTAATGATCAGATAAACTGCCATTAATTGAAACAACGTGGACGTCTTTTAACCCATTTTTATCGAGAATTTTTCTAGCAACTTCAAATCCTGTTATTTCCTTTGTAATTTTAACCTTTTTATATTTACTATAACTACTACTTATATATACTTGAGCGATCAAAGTAATAGCAATAGAAATAATAAATAAATAATCAAATCCATAAAAATACAACTTTATCACCTACCTAATTATTTCATATACAGTTCCATCTCTAGTATCTCTAATAATTACATTTTTATCCTTTAATTCGTCCCTAATTTTATCCGCTTTAGCATAATCTTTATTTTGTTTTGCTAAATTTCTCTCCTCAATCTTATTTTGAATATAACAAGCAAGTTCATCATCTTTTAACTCTTCATCAAAAACACATAAATCTAACGATAAAACTTTATCAAAATCATTGATTAGATATAACTTAGTATCATCATTCATATCATTATCTTTTAAAACATCATATAAAACAGTAATTGCCATAGATGTATTCAAATCATTACTAAGAGCATTGATAAACTCATTTTTATAATATTCAACCTTATTGTTATCGATATTATTACCAGGAACCAATTTTTTTATTTTATTTTTTAATTTATTGTAAGTACCACTAGCACCATCTAAAACATCATAACTAAAAAGCAATTGTTTTCTATAATGGCTTTGCAAACATAAAAGACGATAACTAAGCGGATTATATCCTTTTTCTTCTAATGAGTTGACAGTCAAAAAATCACCACTTGACTTGCTCATTTTACCAAGACTATTATTTAAATGCTCAACATGAAACCAATAATTGCACCATTTATGGCCGATATAACTTTCGGTTTGAGCAATTTCATTAGTATGATGTGGAAAAATATTATCAACACCACCACAGTGAATATCTAAATATTCCCCTAAATATTTAAGCGATATACAAGAGCATTCAATATGCCAGCCGGGATACCCTAATCCCCAAGGACTATCCCACTTTAACTCTTGATCTTGGAATTTAGATTTAGTAAACCACAAAACAAAATCTGTCTTGTTTTTTTTATTATTATCCTCTGAAACATCATCTCTTACAGCAATCGCTAAATCTTTCTCATTATGATTAGATAAAACATAATAAGAAGAAAGTTTAGAAGTATCAAAATAGATATTACCACCGCTATGATAAGCATATCCTTTTGAAATTAGCCCCTCTATCATTTTGATATAATATGCTATCATCGAAGTAGCAGGAACAACAGTATCTGGCTTTTTAATATTAAGTTTTCGGCAATCATCAAAGAAAGCATTAGTATAAAACTTAGCAATTTCTAAAACTGTTTTATTTTCCCTTATTGCTCCTTTAACCATTTTATCATCGCCCGTATCAGCATCGCTAGAAAGATGGCCAACATCTGTAATATTCATAACTCTATCTACATTATAACCAATATAGTTAAGAGTCTTTTCTAGTACATCTTCCATTATATAAGAACGCAAAT
>JAEDMO010000074.1 GCA_016302935.1 Bacilli bacterium
TGAAAATGTCAATAAAAAAATGTTGTTTTTTATCGGTTGAAAATGTAGGTGGTGTTATTCATCACCTTTTTCTTCGTCTGTTTGTTCGAAATCAATGAATTTATCTTTTATTCTATAAGATTTACCTGTAATTTTAATAATTGTAGAATGATGCACTAATCTATCTATAATAGCGTTAGCTAATACTGGATCACCAAATACATCTCCCCATTTAGATAACGGTTGATTAGTTGTAATAATCGTAGAGTGTTTTTCATATCTTGCTGCTATTAGTTGGAAGAAAATGGTTGCGTATTCTTTCTCGATTGGTAAATATCCAATTTCATCAATTATTAGTAGTTTGTATTTACCATAATTCTTAATTAGTGTATCAACTCTGCCTTCAGAAACGGCCTTTTTGATTTTAGACATAAGTGTTTGAAAATGAATAAAGTATGTTGATACTCTTTTACTTGATGCTTCCATACCAATTGCGGTTGCTAGATGTGTTTTTCCTACACCAGAAGAACCGATGAATAATATATTATCAAACGTTTCTAAAAACCTTAATGATTTTAAGTCTAATATTATTGCTTTATTAATTGATGGTTGATAACTAAAATCGAAATCATCTATTGTTTTCCTATATGGAAAGTTAGATATGGACATATTAATTTCAGCTGCTCTTTTTTCTCTGAAATCTACCTCTTTATCAGTCAATTCTAATAATATATCTACTGTAGACATCTTGCTGCTTATTTTTTCATCTAAATAAGCTGGCAAATATTCTTTTATTTTTGTTAAACTTAGTGAATCTAAGTTATTACATAATCTAATATAATTTGACATTTGTTACTCCTTTATAATTCATCATATAATTTCAAGTTTTTCTTAGCTATTTTTGTTATTTCTTCGTCAGAAGAGTATCTCATAACTGAACTTTTAATGATATCTATATAATCTTGTTCAGCGTAATTTATTTTTTTGTTAGTTATTTCGTGCTTATTTATCAATTCTTTGTTAAAATAGATATACAAAATATTATTGGTTATAGTTAGTGAGACAACCTTACCAATATATTTTGGATTAACAGAGTATTTGCGATTATTATAAGTGATCAGTGATTCTTTGGATACTATTCTTGTTAGGTCGGTTAAGTTTAGATATCCATTTACCACATCATCATTTGGTAATGGCCGTAAATACTTTTTTTCTTTTTCAAAACGTTCAAAGGGCTTTTCATCTATTGCTTGGGATATTTCATTATTTAAATCTGTATTTAATTGTTTTACTATTTTTTCTAATTCTTCAAGTGTAGAAAACTCATTATTAAACACCCTTAATCTTTCCATGATTTTGGCTAGGTTTTCTACTTTTCCTTTTGTTTCAGGCCTAAATGCCCTACATGTCCACACTTTAAATCCCATATCTTTACTAAATTGATAGAAGGACTCATTTATAACTGCTTCATGATAATTACTTCTAGAATGATCAACTACAGTTTTCATATTATCAAATATAATTTCTACAGGAACTCCGCCATAATATTTAAATGAGTTTATTAAACATTTTTCTAAAGTGTCTTGATTTTTATCAAGAGTTAATTCAATATATTTAAGTCTCGAATAACCTAAAACTGTTAGAAATATATTAATAATAAATTCTTCACCATGTTTAGAAAATAACTTCATATTCTCTTTCCAATCTACCTGGGCTTGCAATCCTGGAGAAGTTTCAAATCTAATAGTAGCTTCATTTATTTTTTTAGCTTTGTATTGATTACAAAAATCCCTCAAAATTGTATATTTACCTTTATATCCTTTTTTAACTATGTAATAGTATATTGACTGATATGAACATGGTATTGCTAATTTTTCTTTAATTATTTCTTTGTATGGGTCAAGTTTAGAAGGCCTTTTCCTACGCTCAAGTGGCCCTTGATAATCTTCTACATAATATTTTTTAATTGTACGATAATCACAATTATAAATTCTAGCCATTTCACTAAAGTTAGGTTTTATATCATCTTTTTTCATGATTTGAATCCTTTCATAAATATCTTTTCTCATATGTTACTTCACCTCTATAGTGAAAGTTTAACATAATAAAAATAGAAATGTTAGAAACCAGCATTTTCAACCGCTAATTTCCTACATTTCTATTATGATATTTTCA
>JAEDMO010000075.1 GCA_016302935.1 Bacilli bacterium
AATTCTACACAGGTGTGGCTTCCTATGTAACCACAACCTCCTGTTACTAATATTTTTTCCATATATTTCCTCCTAATTTTTACTTATGTAATCACTAATTAATTTAATCATGTTATCTGTATTACTGATAAATTTTTTTGGTTTAAAGTGCTTGGCTTCATTTAATACTTCAGCTAAATTATTGTTGTCTAGTTTTAAGAGATAACCTTCTTTGCTGAAGTTGTCTATTATCTGTAATTGATGGTCATTGGCACTTTCCTTATAAATTTTAAGTCTTGCCATGGCAATTATTTTTTTGTTGTTTTTTAGTCCTGTAATTATGGAACCTACACCACCATGGGTTATTAAAATATCACATTTTTTCATGAGTTTATCAAATTCATTCATTGGTATAACATCAAATATTTTCATATTTTTGCTATCATATTTGGTGGAACCTGCTTGGACAACGACTTCTTCTTTGATAATGTCATTTTCAATGGCATCTTCGATAATATCAAGTAATCTTTTAAATTCTTTGTCTTGTGTTCCTAGTGTTACTAATATCATTAATATATCCACCCCCCATATACTGATTTAGGATATATATTTAGCATATTTTCCCATTGTACAATAAATAAATCGGCAAATTTATATACTATTTTACCTGTTATGGACTTGCTAGAAGAATTGGCAAAACTTTCAATAAATATTATCTTGCTTCCAAATATTTTTCCAATGAGACACATTGGTCCTGCAGTATGAGCTCCAGTTGTAACAATATATTTAGGCCTTATTTTAATATAAATAAACAAAGATTTAAAAGTATTGTATATTAATTTAAAAAAGTAGGTAAATGGATGGTATCTTGTTCCAAATATTAAATAGTGAACTTTGTTAGTGTATTTATCTTTTAAAAATAAGGTTGATTTACTTTTTTCAGTAACTAGATAAGAATCATAATTTTTAAACATTTTTTCTAATTGCATCAATTCACTTAGGTGTCCACCTGAACTAGCGATAAATAAAACTTTTTTCATACATTACCTCATCTATTTCAAAATATTTTTCCATATATTAACTATTTTTTCTTTGGAAAATTCTTTTGCTTTTTCTTTGGCATTTAAACCTAATTTATTTCTTAACTTAGAATCGTTTATGACTTCTTCTATTCTTTTTATATACTCTAATTCATTTCTATTTTTAATGATATAGCCATTTCTTCCATCTTCAATTATATCATTTACTCCACTTGGAACATCGTATGCTATACAAGGTATACCATAACTCATTGCTTCTAGTAAAACCATTGGTAATCCTTCTGTTATGGATGCCATTAGAAATAAGCTGGAATCTAACATGTATTTATTAATTTCTTCTTTATTTTTATAACCAGTGAGTATAACTTTATTATTTAAGTTTAAATCATTGATTAATTTTTTTAAGTTATTAAATTCTTTGCCATCACCAATAATATATAGTTTCCAATTGCTTTCTTTTATTTTAGAGAAAGATTTTATAATATCATCATTTTTTTTGCCATAGTCTAATCTGCTAATAGTAATGATATTCTTTTTATCTAATTTACTATTACATTTAGGTATTTCATATAACATGTTAGGTACAAGTTCTACTTTAGTATGTTTATTATTTTTAAGAAATTCTTTATAATCATTATATAAGCATTTTGTTAGGGCAAATAGGTAATCTATGTTGTTATATTTATTTTTTATTGTGTTAATATATTTTTTATCATTGTTATGATATCTATGTTCCTGTGCTATTTTTACGGTATTATTATTACCATATTTACTTAGCAAAGTACTAAATTCGCATCTTGTGGAAACTATATAATCACTCTTGCAATTTTTTATGTATTTAATAACTTTAATTCTTTTTTTTAATAGTATTTTACTTGCTTTAATTCCTTCTTTTAATGTATTAATTATCTTATGATTATGTAAGGATTTAAGAAATTCTTCTTTATTGGGATTTCCATTATAAAGATATTTTACTCTAATTTTACTATTTAGTTTATTTGCTTGATTATTATCTAGATTATAAAATGACATAATTTCAATATCGTATTTATCACACAAGCTATTAGCTGTATTAATAGTAG
>JAEDMO010000028.1 GCA_016302935.1 Bacilli bacterium
TTATTTATATTTTACATTTTTTCGTAAAATAGTAAAAAAAGTGATAATCCAAAGATATCGCTTTTTTAAATTATAGTCTTACTAAAATTTTTTTAACTAATACTAAAGCTGCTAAGAAAACAAAACTTACCCAATTGGTTTTATTGTCGACACCAGTATGAGGAGGATTGTCATTTCCCATGCCATCCTTATCATAAACATAAGTAACGTGAGTAACTTCTTCCACATATTCACCATTAGCATTTTCAGGTTTAGAATATAAATGGTAATCTTTAATTTCTTTAGCTGCTGTTTCATAAGAAGAACCAACATAACCATTTAAAGTTTCATCCTCAGCTAAAGTGTTACCTTCGGTATCAACATGATGAACAATAACTTGACTTTCTTTAGCCCATTTAGCAAAAACAGTAATTCTTTCTATTCCGCTTTTAACATCATCAACTACAGCAAGAACCTTACTATTTTGTTCAAACTTATAATTAAGTAATGCATATAACTCATTAAAGTTTCCATCATTAGCCAAAGCATAAGCTTTCTCTAAATCAACTTCTACACCATTAACAGCAATAAACCAGCCTAAAAATTTATAACCTTGTCTAACTGCTGATGGCATAACTCTTTCAGCCAAATCTAAACTATTTCCAAAAATAGTAATATCTCTAGCATATCTACTATTAGTATCATCAATTAAAGCTGTAGAACCATCTGTTACAACAACACCTTCAGTAGCATCATAAGTAATTTCACTTACAGGAGTCCATACATAAGCATTTCCGCTTTCACCTTCAACTAAATCTTCAGAAACAACATTATATCTAAATGTATAAACATATTCCTTAGAAGTATTAGGATCATAATATACAAAAGTATGACTACCTTCTCCACCAACTTCTTTGTTGATTTCACTATTTAAGTCAAATCTAGTTAAAGCAGTTCCATCACTATTAACTGGAGCTAAATATTGTGTATCTTCTTTTTCACCATTTTCAAAAGAAATAACTGGGTTTAATACACTATCTTTTAATAACTTTAACTTTTCAGAAACAGTCATATTTTCAAATGAAGCTTGTAAAGAACCACCAATAACAATAGTTCTACCAGTATTTTGTTTAGATGCATTAAAATCATCAAATAACTCACTAGCAGTAGTATTAAATTCATCATTAGCAGAAATAGCTGCTACTGTTTCACCGGTAACATATACACGTACATTACCAGCACTTGTATTATAAAAACTAATACCACTAACACTATCAAAATTAGTAACACTATCAACTATAGTAAAAGTACCAGGATATATTCTAACTGCTACAGCTGAACTTCTAGATGAAGAATAAGTTCTATCCCCATCTTTCTTAGATAACAACTTAGAATTATCAGAAACAATAGAATTTCCATAGAATACCATTCCTGCTAATCTATTGTCTACCGTTGAAATAGTAGAGTTTTTAACAGTAGCATTACTCATACCAGTAAAACCAAAACTACCATTGCCTGAAGCATATAACTTAGAATTAATAATATCAATCTTTTGGCAATCAAATTTCATGCCAGCAGCAGCATTGCCATTTGCAATAACTTCTGAATTAATAATTTGAATATTTCTTCTATTATCTGCACCAGTATAACCATTCTTTGCATTATCAATTAAACTAAGTTTAGAATCTTTAATAAGCAAAACTACATGATCAGAATAAAATCCTTCATCAACAAAAGCTGAATAACCAGATTTTGCATTTTGAATAATAACCTCTGCATTATCAAAAACAATTGTTGAACTACCATCGGTATAAGAAACATCTGGATTATCATAGTTAAGTCTATAAATACCAATACCATTTTCCAAATTTCTAACTGCAAATTTAGCATTTGTTACCTTGAATTGATACTTAACATCTTTGCTTTCACTATAAATGAATATACCGCCACCAGTAGCAGCAGCACCTACAGGAACACCATCATCATTCCTTTCACCAACAGCAACGCTACTTTCAACAATAACTTCGCCACTAGCGATAACTAATGAAGCATTAACTCTGTTTTTAACATTTTTATGTTCACCAAGACGCATACCGCCAGCATAATTCTTAATAGTTAAAACATATTCATCAGCATTAACTAAAGTATTGCCTTTCCTAGCAAATATAGCAACCGGAACCAAAGAATTATTACTATTAAAAGCACCATCCATAACTACATTAGACAAAAGTCTAACATCAGTATCAGCTTCAGTAATAATACGAAGTGAAGTATAAGAACTTTCAGTCGCACCTTTATTGCCAAGATAAATTGTTGTGTTATTAACAGTACTACGAACTATCTTAAATTGATAGTCACCAGGAAGTACATTAACAGCACCACCTTGTGCCATAACTTCATCTATTTCTGCTTGTGACATGCCATCATTAATACTATTCTCAGCAGATACTAAACAAGCAAAGCCAAAAAAACATACAATAGCTGAAATTATGTACATAAAACTTTTTTTCATTTTTTCCCTCCTCTATATTTTTATTCACCCATTACACCCCATTACACTGCGTAATCGTTGAATTGGCTCTATATTATATATCAAAATTCAAAATTGTCAATAAAAAATTAAATTTTGTCATATCACCATTTTTGCATTAAAATATGTTATAATCATTAAAAGAAGGTGAAATACATGGAACAAAAATTATTTCAAGAAATTAAAAATACTATGCACAAAAAAGATGAATTTTTATCACCATACGCTAGTAAAAACGAAGAAGGATTGCGTCTAAATCAAGAATCACAAGATATTAGACCAAACTACTTTAGAGACATAGATAGAATTATATACTCACTTTCATACACTAGATACATTGATAAAACTCAAGTTTTTTCCCACAAAGAAAATGATCACATCAGCAAAAGAATGACACACGTCCAAATGGTTAGCAAAATTGCTAGAACAATAGGAAGAGCACTTTCCTTAAATGAAGATTTAATAGAAGCATCCGCCTTAGGACACGATCTTGGCCACCCTCCTTTCGGTCACACTGGCGAAGCCATCCTAAACAAAATATCCCTTGAACTTGGATTGGGATATTTCAATCATAACATTCAAAGTGTGAGAACTTTGTTGAAAATTGAAAACCAAGGAAAAGGAAGTAACTTATGTCTCCAAACCCTAGATGCAATTATGTGCCACAATGGTGAAATAGAGCTAGCAGAATATTACCCCGTATCTAAAGATATTGAAACATTTCTACAAGAATATAATTTATCATACCAAGATAACAACATAATAAAAAAATTAAGGCCTATGACACTAGAAGGATGTATCGTTAGGGTAAGCGACATAATCGCATATATTGGAAGAGACATAGAAGACGCAATTAGACTAGGAATAATAACCAAAGATGATATACCGCAAAACATCAAAAATATATTAGGAGACAACAACCGCGATATAATAAACACTATTATATTAGATATCATCACCAATAGCTACCAAAAGCCTTATATCAAAATATCACCAAACATTTTCACCGCTATAAAAGAATTAAAAAAATTTAACTATGAAAACATCTATTATAAAGCAAACACCAACGAAGATATAAATCAATATGAAATGATGTTTAGAAAATTAATCGAAGTCTATTACTATCAACTACAAAATAACAAAGAAGAAGAAACAATTTATCAAAGTTACCTAAATCATATGAGTAAAGAATACCGCCAAAACAATTCTAACTATCGCATTATTATAGACTATATTGCCGGTATGACAGATGATTATTTTAAAAAGCAATACGAAAAATATAAAAATTACCAAACAAAAAGTTCTAAAAATTAATTAGAACTTTTTATTTCTTTAGCCATTACTAGCAAATATTTTTTATTAAATCTTCTATAATCTTTATGATAACTACAAGTTTGCAATATCAAAACATTATCATCACCATTCACTAAAACGGAAGTATCATAAAAAGATTTTTCTCTAAGA
The DNA here is from genome assembly GCA_016302935.1 of Bacilli bacterium. Classification (GTDB taxonomy): domain Bacteria; phylum Bacillota_I; class Bacilli_A; order RF39; family UBA660; genus JAEDMO01. The sequence goes on from JAEDMO010000028.1 coordinate 3,974, forward strand.
GAATTAATATGTGTTAAAAACTCATTATCATCCTTAAAGTCTACTTTCATATAACTCCAATCACCGGTTTCTATATAAACTGCAAATATTTGAAAATTCCTAATCCCCTTATCAGTAGTTAATTCAATAATTGGATGTTCCTTAAAATATTCATAATCATAATATTCTTCTAAAACCGAAAATGGTCTATCACCCTTTGGAGAATTATGACCATAAATTAGTATTTTTTTATCATCATCAAAATTAACCCTACTATCCACAAATAAAGAACCAGCAATATTATAATTCTTATAATTATCATGTGATAAATAATATGAATTATCATTTCCTTGAACTATTACTTCATCCAAAAAAGTGCCATCTATTCTAATTTTTCCTACAATATCATCATTACTATATGCGTTTTTTAACGAATCCACAAATTCATAATAATCTACTTTATTCTCATTTTCAGAAATTAAATTTTCATCTACAACAAGGGCCGAAACCTCATTTAAATGAAAATAAGAAAACAAAACTAATGCAGTAATGAGAAAGCTAAAAACCAACTTACATATTTTCTTAAAACTAATCATATATACCCCCTTAAAACATATAGACAAAAGTCCCCGCGTTTTACGAGCCATATATTATATACAATTTTTTTAATTTGTCAAATTAATTCATCATTCAACATAAATAAACTAATGTTTACCATAATAAAAAATTATGGTACAATAAACATGTAAAATATAATATAATGGAGGTGAATATAAATTATAAATAAAACATAATATCAATAATTAAGAAGGAGGAATTTATTAAAAATGGAAGAGTTTGAAAAGAAAAAAAAGATTACTATTATAAGTATAGTAATAATAATTATTGTAATATTAATATCTATTATTTTTTTATTAACAAAAAATAACAAAAAGACCACCTCAAAAACCAATTCAGAAATTAAAGCATCCGCATATAAAATTTCTGGAAATTCACTAGAGAATTTTGACTTATATTTTTTACAACTTGAAAACGCCAAAAAGAATAAAGTATATAGTCCGCTTTCTATCAAATATGCATTAGAAATGTTAGAAGAAGGCACCAACGGTCAATCGAAAAAGCAAATTTCCAATATAATTGGAGAATATAAGGGTAAAAAATATATTAATAATGAAAACATGTCATTTGCCAATGCAGTTTTTATTAAAGAATCATATAAAGATGCAATAAAAGAAAATTATGTAAATACACTAAAAAATAAATATAATGCCGAAGTCATCTATGATTCACTTAAAAATACAAATAATATTAATTCATGGATAAGCAATAAAACTTTAAACCTTATTAACAATGCGCTTAGTAATCTAGGTGAAGATCCAAGATTTATCCTTGTAAATGCCCTAGGAATAGATATGGAATGGGAAGAAAAATTCCTAAAATGCTTAGGTGGATGTAGTGCGATTTATTCACACGAAAAATTTTCATGGTATGGCCCAGAAACAGTTACAGCAAATAATTTTAATAATGACCAAGAAGTAGCCGGAATGAAAATAATTGCTTCATTAAATAATTACGATATTGTTAATGAACTTAAAGAAGATAAAATAAGAGAAATAGTGGGCAATGCATATAGAGAATACCTAGTTGAAGACCCATATGATTTAAACGGTGATCTATCAGAAGAAAATATTAATAAAGTAATTAATGAATACCTAGATAAATATATTGAAGAGATTAATTCAAATTATAAAAGAATCGATAAAACTACAGATTTTTCACTCTATGTTGATGACAATATAAAAGCATTTGCAAAAGATTTAAAAGAATATAATGGAACAACCCTACAATATGTAGCAATAATGCCACAAAGTGAAGAACTTGATAGTTATATAAAAAATATTAACGCTTCAAAAATTAATGAAATAATAAACAAACTAAAAAATTTAAAAAACGAAAATTTCAAAGATGGTGTAATAACTAAAATTACTGGATTTATACCTAAATTTAAATTTGATTATAGTTTGAATTTTCAAGATGATTTAAAAACCCTAGGAATAACTGACATATTTGATAAAAACAAAGCTGATATAACAGGTATTACTTCTGAAAAAAATATCTTTGTCGAAAAAGCCACACATAAAGCAAATATAGAATTTACACAAGACGGCATAAAAGCCTCAGCAACATCTACTTTGGCTGGAGGATTAGGCGCAGGTGGATTTAATTATTCATTTGATGTTCCAATCGAAGAAATAGATTTAACATTTGACAAACCATATATGTTTATAATTAGAGATAAAAATTCCGGTGAAGTTTGGTTTACCGGTACTGTTTACGAACCGCTTGAATGGACAAAAGATCCTGATTATTGCAACACAAATGAATGTTAATTATATAAATTAAATAATATAACAACGATAAATACATATAAAATTAACATTATAAAATGATAAAAACTCGTTACCTACTAAAGGAACGAGTTTTTATATGTAACCAATAAAGCAACAGATAGATTTTAATAACTATATATTGTGTTATTACAATAAGTATTCAAAAAATTATATTCACATCAATTATTCAACAATATTTTTTATTATAGTGGTACTTGAATTTTGATTAACATTATAAACTTTTATACACCTGTTTCCACCGTATATTCATTCCAAAATTGTTATATAGTAAAGAATAACTCTTCATTGAATCACCAACAAAATTTTATACAAATATATCTTATAATCAAAATAAAAGTATTATTATAATCTTATATTCTTTATATATAATTTATATTCATATTTAAGTAATATTATATATCATCATCGCAATATCTATTAGATGGAATTTTCTTTAAAGTAGCAGCAGTATTCAAAGCTTCCTTTTTATTACTATGAATGGTTATTGAACCAGCACCAATAAAACCAATACCAGATATAATTTGAGCAGGAATTCTCATTAAATCATCGTCACATGAATCAATAGATACAGAAACAAATAAAAAAGCTCCAATGCATACTATTATATTAGTTCTAAGTCCAGCACTACTCCCTTTTAGTTCTCTTTCTAAGCCAATAATAAAACTTAAAAGAAAACATATAATTAACCTAATAATAAAATAATAATGCCCCATAATTTTCCTCTTATCCATATAAAAAAAGATAACTAATTACTAAAATAATATAAATAATAGTAAAATTATCAAAATTATTTAAATTTTTATAAAAATACTAACAAAGTAAAAAATTTTAGTTAAGACTTAAAACATATATAAAAAACAAAGAAGATTGCTCTTCTTTATTCCTTTATATTTATAAAATAATTTAAAAATTTCTAACAAATTGAAAATAATTATATAACTCTGATATGAACCTTCCTTCTTTAACATTTTATAAATACTTTTATTCAGCAATTGTATCGAATTGTGAATTATAAAGTTCAGCATAAAATCCATTTTTCTTAAGTAAAATATCATGAGAACCTTGCTCTATAATATTACCATCTTTCATAACTAAAATTAAATCAGCATTTTTAATGGTTGATAGTCTATGAGCAATTATGAATGATGTTCTTCCAGATGTTAATTTATCCATAGCTTTTTGAACTAATTCTTCTGTTCTTGTATCTACATTAGATGTTGCTTCATCAAGTATTAAGAATGGAGCATTTTCAATCATACCACGTGCAATTGTAAGTAATTGTTTTTGTCCTTGACTAATTGTATCGTTATCCCCCACATTAGCATCTAATCCGCCAGGTAGAGTTTTAATGAAATGATCTACCCCAACAGTTTTGCAAACCTTCATAATTTCTTCATCCGTAACATTTTCTTTATTAAATTTTAGATTATCTCTAATAGTACCTTCGAATAGCCATGTATCTTGAAGCACCATAATGAATAAATCATGTATGTTTTCTCTAGTTAAATTTTTAGTAGATACACCATCTATTATTATATCCCCATCATTAATATCGTAAAACTTCATTAATAAGTTTACCAATGTCGTTTTACCAGCACCCGTTGGACCAACAATAGCAATCTTTTGGCCAGGCTTAACCATAGCGTTAAAGTTTTTTATAATAGTTCTATTTTTATCATATCCAAACTTAACGTCTTTAAACACTATTTCACCTTTAACAGATTCCCTATCTAATTTCTTAACTAAATTACTTTCATCAGGCATCTCAGTTTCTTCCAAAAATTCAAATACACGTTCTCCAGCAGCAGTCATTGATTGAAGTTGTGTCATAGATTGAGCTATTCTTGTTAATGGATTAGTAAATAATCTAACATATATCATAAACGCTACAATAACACCAAAAGTAATAATATCTTCACTTACTAATATAGCACCGATAACACAAACAGCTAGATAACTAAAATTTCCAATAAATCCCATTAAAGGTTGCATAATACCAGATAGAAATTGACTTTTTTTATTACAAACATATAAATTCTTATTTAACTTATCAAACTCTTCCATAGCTTCTATATCAGCATTATAAACTTTAACAACACTATGACCAGAATATATTTCTTCGATATGAGCATTTAAATTACCAAGTTCAACTTGTCTTTGGGTAAAATACTTCTGACTTTTAGAAAGTATTATAGCCATAAACATAAAGCCAAATAAACTAGATATAATAGCTGTTAAAGCCATTTGCCAGTTAGTAACAAACATCATTATAATACTACCAGTCAATAGTGTTATAGAGCTAACTAATGAAGCTATTGTATTATTCATAGTTTGCGAAACAGTATCTATATCATTAGTAACACGAGATAATACATCACCGGTCTCATGACTATCAAAATACCTTAAAGGCAATTTATTAATCTTCTTACTAATATCTCGTCTTAATTTATAAGCATATTTATTAGCAATAATTGTAGTTAAAATAGATTCTATATAACTAAATATAGAACTCAATATATATATAATAGCTAACACCAAAGCCATATTTTTAATTTTAACCATATTCATTTTAGGTTTAATAATAGAATAAATACTATCAGGCAAATTGTCTAATTCTAATAGAATATCATCCAATTCTTTACCACTATCCTCTAAATCTGCTATTAATGACTGTAAAGCCATTTTATCTTCCATAGCAACATCATCACTAGTCATAATATCCTTAATAATATTCTCAGTAATATTAGGGGTAATACCTAAAGTAATTTCATCAGTTAAGTCTGATAATTTATTAGGAGCTACTAATGCTAATATAGCACTCAAAGTAGCCATACCCAAAGCAAATATCAAAACATATTTCCATTTACCTAAATTATTAAATGTTTTAATCAAAGTTCCCTTAAAATCCTTAGACTTTTCTATTTTTCCATTTCCATGAGGACCCATTCTAGGCATTTTCTAACTCCTCCTTTGAAAGTTGTGATAAGACAATTTCTTGATATACCTTGCAACTTTTTAATAATTCTTTATGAGTACCTATTCCAACACACTCACCTTCATTTAACACAACTATTTTATCAGCATTAATAATAGTTCCTACTCTTTGAGCTACAATTATAGAAGTAGCATCTTTAGTATATTCTTTTAATGCACGACGAAGTGTAGCATCAGTTTTAAAGTCTAGAGCAGAAAAACTATCATCGAAAATATATATTTCAGGGTCTCTAGCTATAGCCCTAGCTATAGATAATCTTTGTTTTTGACCACCGGATACATTTGTGCCCCCTTGAGCTATATGTGCTTCATACTCTCCATCCATTTCTTTAATAAAAGAACTAGCTTGAGCTACATCAGTAGCTTCTTTTATTTTACCTAATGTAGGTTTAGTACCATTTACAGAACCATACCCAACATTAGATTTTACACTACCCATAAACATCACAGCTTTTTGCGGTACATAACCTATCTTATTATGTAATTCTTTTAGTTTATAATCACGAATATTAATACCATCTATTAATACTTCACCTTCAGTAGCATCATAAAACCTTGGTATTAGGTTAATTAATGTAGACTTACCACTTCCAGTTGAACCAATAAAAGCAACAGTCTCTCCTTTATTAACTTTAAAACTAATATCTTTAAGAACATACTCAGAAGCATCTGGATACTTAAAAGATACATTCTTAAATTCTACTGTTCCTACCTCTAAAGCTTCATTACCATCAAGAGTACCATCTTTCAAAGATAATTCTTCATCTAATACTTCATTTATTCTTTTAGCAGATACACTAGCACGAGGTAATATCATAAATATCATAGCAAGCATTAAAAATGACATAATAACTTGCATTCCATAACTAGAAAATACAACCATATTAGAAAATAAAGTTATTTTATCTACCATATGAGCAGCATCAATTAAATAAGCTCCAATAAAATATATACCCAAAGTTAAGAAATGCATAACTATATTCATAACCGGATCCAATATAGCAAAACATTTTTGATTAAATAATTGCATATTGGTTAAATCATTATTAACCTTATCAAATCTATTTTCTTGATACTCTTCAGCATTAAAAGCTCTAACTACCCTAATACCAGTAACACTCTCTCTTGTTACACCATTAACGCCATCTATTAACTTTTGTACCTTCTCAAAACGTGGATATACGATTTTTAGAAGTATGCCAATTGTTACTAAAAGAAGTGCAACACCCGCTAAAACAAGTAAACTCCATTCAATATTTTTATTAATTATCTTAGTAATAGCCCATATACACATAACTGGAGCCTTAATAATCAGTTGCATACCCATGGCCACTAACATCTCTAACTGGGTAACATCATTCGTAGTTCTAGTAATTAAACTACTAGTCTCAAACTTCTTAATCTCCGGCATACCAAAGTCTTCAACTTTCTTAAATATACGTCTACGTAAATTCATAGAAAAATCAGCTGATATAAAAGAAGTAATATACCCAACAATAACAGCACTTCCTAAAGAACCAAAAGCACATAATAACATATAGCCGCCCTGTACTAATATATCCTTTATAATATAACCTTCCGATTGAAGTATTCTTGTAATTTCACTCATATAATCAGGCAATTTTAAATCCAACCATACTTGAAATACTATTAATATAGCCACCACAAAAACTAAAGCCCAATCCTTTTTATTAAATTGTTTAAATACTTTAATCATTTTCTCACCTCTAATAATATATTCTTTAATTCAGATTAAGTTGAATTTCAATTATATAATCTATTAAACATTATTAACTTTTTTTATATCAGATTCTAAATTATAAACTTAAAAAATAAAATATATAATTTTCTCAAACATATTTAATATCTCATATTAATTCTTTGTTAATCTATATTTACTAAAAATAAACTATTATTTCCATTATTTTCTTTAACTTACAACATCTTATCCACCATTAAATGAGCATATTAAATATATAATACACTATATTCTTTGTCAATATTTTTTATATAAAAGCCATAATAAACCACAATATTACAATTATAAAAAAAA
>JAEDMO010000029.1 GCA_016302935.1 Bacilli bacterium
CTTATACTGAATTTGTTTTTGCCGTTTGATATTATACTTTTTGGTAGTGGAATATTTATTAGTTTGATGTTACTGGCATTTTCTGATAACACTACTGATACTTTAACGGTAATACTTATTAGTTTACCTGCTTTGATAACTGGTTTATTGGTTATGCCAATACCTAATTATCATAATGTTAGGGTTGCTATTATGAGTATATATAGATTTTTTACTGGAAGAAGAAGATATATATGGAAGGGTTGGTGTTTTTATGAACGATTCGCTCAAGAAAGTGTTGCCGCAAAAGACGCAAAAAGTAAATTCTAAGTATACAGAGGATTGGTTGCCGGTTAAGGCTATTGCCAATGGATGTATTACTTTAGATAATAATATGAAAGTAACTGGTGTTAAGATAACTCCTAGGAATATATTTATCTTAGATGCTTTGACGCAAGAAAATGTTATTATTGCTCTTAAGAATTTTTATAATACTATTGACTTTGAGTTTTGGATAATTTCTGCTGATAGGCCGGTTGATATTTCTGGCTATTTAGCTCAATTACAGCTTTTATATAATAATACTAGTAATACTGTTATGAGAAAGATGATTATGCAAGATTTGCAAAAGGCTAATATGTTTATGGATAATAATGTTACTGATACTGAATATTATTTGTTATTTAGGGAAAAGAATCCTGATATTATTCAAAAAAGACTTAGAACTATTATTATGGGGCTTGCTAATTGTGGGCTTACAGCAAATCAAACTTCTAATGATGATCTTAGAACGATATTAGATAATTTCTTAAATGGGGGAATGGAAACTAATTTTGGGACGGTGATTGGATAATGAATATTAAATCACAACTTGCTCCTAAGGGGTTACAATTTAATCCAGCTGATTTTAATATTAGTGATAAGTATGCAACGATATTAACTGTTATTTCATATCCTAGATTTATTGGACCTGGATATTTATCTAGTTTGACTAATATGTCTGGTGTTAAGGTTGTTATTAAGCATTTACCTTTGCCTTTTTCTGTTTTAGCTAAGATGCTTAATAAGGAAATTGCTGATTTGAAGGCTAAATATCAAGAAGAAAGAGATAGAACTATACAAGAAAGACAAAGACAAGATATTGAATCTTTGGAATATTTTATTCAACAATTTACGGCTTCTCAAGCAAGAACTTTTGATTTTCAAATGCATATTATGATTACTGCTAATTCTAGAGAAGAATTGGAAATGAAAAAGTTAACTTTGAAGAATTATCTTGATGCGATGGAAATGAGGGCTATTCCACTTAGGTTTGAACAAGAAAATGTTTTGAAATCTTGTTTACCAATTTTTGATAATCAACAAATTGAGATGAGAATAGGTACTCCTATGCCTTCTCCTACTATGGCGGCGATGTATCCATTTATATTTGATAGTATTAAGGATGTTGGACTTTCTACTTTGCTTGGAGTTGATTTTTCTGGTGGTGTTATATTATTTAATCAATTTTTATATCAACTTAAGAAGGAAAATAATAGAAATAATGCTAATATGATAATTTTAGGGACTTCTGGTAGTGGTAAGTCTACTGCTGCTAAGCTTTTGCTTAGAAGTCATATTAGAAATGGTTATCAAATTGTAGCGGTAGATCCTGAAGGCGAAATTACTGAAATGACCAAGATGTATGGTGGTGAAGTAGTTGATTTAGGTAAAGGTGGGGAATTTGGTATGGTTAACCCACTTGAAATAGTAATGGATGCTGATGAGGAAGAAATTAAGTCTGGTTTGGGGTATACCGTTTTAACTAAGACTATTCAATTTTTAAAAGCATTTATGAAGTATTATGATCCTGATATTGAAGAAGATGTTCTTACTTTATTTAGTGAGGTAGTTCAAGATACTTATATTCGTTTTGGTATAGATTATAATACGGATTTTTCTAAATTTAAATCGGAGGATTTTCCAACTTTTCAAGATGTATACGCTACTATTAAGGGAAGACTTACTTCTATGACTGAAAAGACTCACGAAAGAGATGTTATGGAAAGATTGGAACTTAAGGTAAGACCTTTAACTAGGGAATTAAAATATTATTTTAATGGTCATACTTCTATTAAAACGGATACAGATTTTATTGTATTTAATATTAAGGAGTTAATGAGTGCGGATAAAAATATTAGGAATGCTTTACTTTTCAATGTTCTTAAGTTTGCGTGGGGACTTTGTTTAAATCCTAATGTAAATACTGTAATGTCTGTTGATGAAGCTCATGTTCTTTTAGGAGAAAGAAATGAACTTGGAGCTGAGTTTTTAGCACAAGTTCAAAGAAGAGCTAGAAAATATAATACTGGTACGATTATTATTACACAACAACCATCTGATTTTGCTGCTCCTAATGTACTTGTACATGGTAAGGCAATATTTGATAATGCTTCATATTATTTAGTTATGGGTTTGAAAAAACAAGCTGTAGAAGATTTGGCTATGCTTATTGATTTGAATGATAATGAAATGGATAGTATAAAAAGATATAGTCAAGGTGAAGCACTGTTTGTGTGTGGAAGTAGACGTATGAGAATTAATGTTGTTGTTACAGAAGAGGAACTTGAATCATTTGGTTCTGGTGGTGGTTTATAAAATAAGCCATTTTAGGTGGTGATTGTTTTGAATTTTTTTAATAAATTATTTGGCAATAATAAAGAGGAGACTCCAGATGAAAAAAATGGAGTTCTTTCTGTTTCTAAAAAAGCTATATTGAAAAAGGTACCACTAAGGTGGAAGTTAATTGCAATTTATGTAGCTGCTAGTATTTTTGGAATAATGATATTGGTTACATTGTTAGTAGTGTTATTTAAATTAGAAGCAGTTAATTCTACTGAGGTAGCAGGCTCTAAGCGATATGATTCTAATACAAGTAATGCTTATGAACAAAGTGTAATTGAGTTTCAAGAAAATAATAATATTACTGAATATGTTGATAATAATAATAAGGCTAAAACTGGACATGAGGCTTATTATGATGCTTTGTTTAAAGCATACGAGCAGTATAAGTCTGTTAATAATGGTAGGCCAAATATTTTTGAGAATATTCTTAATTTCTTTAAAGGTATTTTTCAACCTAGGTCTTCTATTAAGGCACCCGTTAAAGATAATCAAAGTAAAGATGAACTTGATAAACCTTATGGTGTTCAGATTGATACTAGTTTGATTACTACAACTTTGTATAGTAGTAGATTTTATGGCGATATGATTTTAAATGAAGAAATGCAAGAAAATAAAAATTCTAATGATTATATTGATTTTTATTTGGATACTAATGAAAATAAGTATTATGATTTACATTCTACTGATTTTAGGGATAAGGTAGAAGTTGATTATTTTGAACAAGCTAGAAAAGATGAAGATAGTGGTGAGAAAAGGGATGTTACTAAGTTAGCTATTGAAGGTATTGAAATTTTATCTAAGTATATGATTCAAAGGGTTGAGACTTATTATACTTTAAATAAGGATTTTGTTAATGTTGATTATGATACGACTAGACATATAAAAATAGTTCATAAGTTTAATATGTCTGATGCTTGTTATGAATATGTTAATGTTGAAGAAGAACCGGAATTAAAATATAAAAGATCTACTGGTGGAAAGTATAGTTGGAACGATGGACTTGCTAATACCGATGAAAAACGTGAAGTTTTGGAAAATTGTAAGAAGACTTATTCCTTAAAGGTTTATGATAATGCTGAATATAATACCAAAGGGAAAGATGAATATAAAAATCAATATAGTGAAGGCTATGATGAACTTAGTTATGAACTTGATTGTTATGGATATAAGGAATACTTATTAGGAAATTATCCAACTGCTGAAGATAAAGCTTTATTTTGTGAAAATGGGGATTGTTATAGTGATAACTTTATTTCATCATATTATCATAATTATGTTCCTAATGATGGTGAGGATAAGCAAAGAAAGATTGAAGATATTGTTAATGAGATATATAGTGTTTTAGAATATTATGAAAATTCTACTATGAATTATAATGTTTGTTCTAATAATTATAATGATTCTTATTATTATGATATGAGTTGTGGAAATGGTGGATATGCTTCTGGTGATTGTTCATTTAATGATGTAACTATTAATGTTACTGATGAAAAAGGTAATGTTATTAAAAGTATGGGAATGCAGGAATATATAATAGGTAATGCTTATGGAGAGATTGGTTATAGTAGCAATGAAAATTATGTAAAGACTCAAATGATTGCTGCTAAGACGCATTTATTAGTAAAGGGAAAGTATAATTCTCAAAAGACTTCTATAACAGTGGAGGCTGCTAATAGGCATCAGCTATGGCTTGATGTTGATGCTACTACTTATAGAGAGGCTCATCGTTATACTAATGGTAAAAATTATAATTATTATTATCCTGATTGGTATAGGGTTACTAATGATAGATATAAAGGACCTATGACAAGCGAGCAAAAGGCTAGATATACAGAGATATATAATAGTATTGCTAATTATATTCTTATTAGGGAAGAGCTTGCAACTATTCCAGTTAATTGGAATAATGATAGTTACAAAGCAGAATATACCAATACTAATCATAAAAAATGGGCATCTTTATCTAAAGATGGAATGGCATTTAATGATATTTTAGCCAATACTTGGTCTTCGTTGAAATTGGTTGAATGTGGTCTTTCTGCGGATAACAGTTATCAAATAGGATCGGGATTGGCTGGACCATCTATTAACACTTCTGTTGATAGATGTACTGGTTATGTCGATGATAGTACTTTTAATTATGTTTTGGCTGCAGATATTATTAAACATTCATTATCATTGATAGGAAGGCCTTATGTCAGAGGGGATGAGTTTGCTGCTGGACAAGCAGGTGGTGACTGTAGTGGATTAACGACTTATGTTTATAATAAGGTAGGTGTTAGTTTAGCAAGGTCATCTGCTAATAGCCAATTTAATAAGTATAAGAATGTTTGTGTAAAACAAATGAAAACTGGAGATATTTTGTTTTGGGCTGATGGTGGAGGCTCTACGATTACTCATACGGGTATATATATTGGTGCTATAACTTATGGTGGGAAAACATATACTAATGCTATAGTTGACGCTAGTAGTAAAAATCAAAAAGTCGTTATTAGGGAACTTTGGGGAAATCAAAGTGGTTCAAGTTATCCTTTAATTGCAGTAGCAAGACCATATGCTAAATAATTATATGAGGAGGTAACATGGGGAAAAAAATTTTACTTTTAGTTTTTTTACTTGTTATTTTAAGTGGTTGTTCAGTTTCCTATGAAATGGAATTGTATAAAAATGGTAAAGTAAATGAAAAGGTTTATTTTATTGAAAATAATAGTGTTATTAGTAAATATGGATCAAATATTGCTAATACAATAAATGATATGGTTGACTATTACTTTTCTTATGAATCTAATGTGGAACCACAAATTTTGCTTAGCGATAAGAAAAATATAAAAAATATTGGCGATTCTGAAAGTTATATTTATTTGAACAAAGATTATTTAAATTTAAATAATTATGAGAAATCTTTGTTTGGAACCTATTTTTTTGATACATTTAAAATAGATAATGTCGGGGGAGAGAAGGTTATTTATGCTAATAATTTAAATTATGATAAAATTACTAAACTTTCTAATGACTATAAATATAAATTTAATTTTGATACTTTGAATATTAGGATTAAAATACCTTATATGGTTTCTTATAATAATGCAGATTTAGTTGAAGATGATGTTTATACTTGGATATTTAATAAAAATAATTATAGTAGAGATGTTAAAATTATTTATAATGAGAATGAAATAGTTGTAAATAATACTTCTAATAATGTAAATACTTTAGATAAGATAGGTGAAGTAATTATAAATACAGTTACTTTAGGTACTGTTGATAGTGGGAAAATTAGTAAAGGTAATGGTGGAATAATTATTTTTGGTGTTGTTTTGGTATTGGTAGTTGGGGGTATACTAATTTTTAGAAAAATTGTAAATAAAAGAAATAGCATATAGGAGGAGTTTTATGAAGAGATTTTTGATATTTTCATTAATATTTTATTTAGTTATTGGACTCTTTTTTGTAAACAAAAAGGTTACGATTGTGAGTGATTATAATTATAAATTAGATGATAATTCATTATCTTGCCCTGGTAGTGCTACTTGTTGTGAAAGTGGTTACAATGTAATGTGTCATATGGTTGATCCAATAAAAAATTATCATGTTACTGATACTGTATGTAGTAATCGTAGTGGTGTTTATCATAAGGGTGTTGATTTAACTACTAGTGGTGATGGAAGTATTTATGCTATTTTTGATGGTGTGGTTGTAGCAACTACTAATAATGATAAAAATTGTGTTCCTAATCCTGGGACTTTGACTTGTAGTCCTATTACTTGTAAGAGTAGTAGAGGTATTTCTGTTACGATAGAGGTTACAGATGCTCGGTTTGCTGGTTATAAAGTAAATTATCTTCATATGTCTAGTAAGACAGTAAGTGTTGGCGATGTTGTCAGACAAGGTGATAAAATTGGTGTTATTGGTAATACTGGTTGTTCGACTGGCCGTCATTTGCATTTTCAGGTTAATAATTATAATGGTGATGCTGTTGTCGTAAATTCTTATTTTACCGATAAAACTTCCTATTCTTGCGGAGGAGTAGATGCTAGTACATTTACTAATAATAATTTAGTTGATGCAAAGGCACTTTTAAAAAATGATAATGGTTATAAATATAATGCGTTAATTGGTAAATGTGTAGGTAATTATAATGGTTCTTTCTTCCCAGGTGTTGAACTTAGGTCCAATGGTTCTAAAGCTAATGTATATACAGTTGCTTCTGGTGTTATTGTTGATAGGATTACTAATAATTGTAAAAATGGCCTTGCTGTTTTGGGTGAAGATGGAAATTTATATACGTATTGTAATTTAGATAATAAAAATTCTTATAGTGTAGGTGATTATCTTAGTGAGGATACTTTTATTGGTACTATAGGAAGATATGATTCTGAAAGTGGTTTGATATTTTCTGTAAAAAAATTTAATACTTATTTAGATGTTTCTAATGATTTTTTACTTACTTATGGTGGTGCTTGTGATAATAGTCGTAATAGAAAAAATTGTAATAGAGTTACTGATGCTATAGAAAATTACGCTTGTAATCAGGTGTTTAAGTAGGTGATAAAATGAAAAATAGGTGTTTTAAATTTTGCGCTTTATTGCTTATAGTTATTTTGTCTGGCTGTAGTGTTAATTATGATTTATATTTGGAAAATAATAATTTTACAGAAATAATGGAAATATATGAACAAACAAGTGGTCTTGATGTTAATAAGTTAATTAATAATGTGAAAAATCAATATGGTGTTTTTTATGAAATTGATATGTATACAGATTTAGCTGATTGTGGAATTGCTTGTGTTAGTGATGTGCCAATTGGAATTAGTACATACAAAGAATACTATACGGTTAAGAATTATGTAAATTCTAAGGCTATATTAGAATATTTTGGGAATGTAACGATAAGTCAGAATAATGGTGTTTATACTTTTAAGGCTATTCCTAATCAAGCTTTTGCTTCATTGCTTTCAGATGATATTTTTAATAAAGCGTCGGTATCAGAAGTAAATATTAATATTCATATTCCTTATAATGTTATTTCTCATAATGCTTCATCGATTAATGGGGATACTTATATTTTTAAATATAATAGTAGTAATTATAAAAAAGAGATAAATATTTCTTATTCGATTAATGTAGAAGATGTTAATCAGGATGAAATTTCTAAATTATATGGTAATTCTTCTTATTATCAAAGTGATAATAATGTTGTTAATAAGACTAATAATAATTCTTCTTTGATTGGTTATGTTTTTGCAGTAATAGGAGTAATAATGTTGGTTATTGTTATATATTTTATATCTAAAAATAGGAAGAATAATGATTTGTGAGGTGATGCTTGTGAATAAGGGAAAATTAGTAATATTATTTTTATTATTGTTGTTAACAGGATGTACTGCCCAGTATAATGTTAGTATAGATAAAGATTTGAATGTATTGGAAAAAATAACTGTACTAGGAGATGAACGTTTTGAAATAACTGGTTCTTATACTGTTGATTCTATGTATTTAGCTTTAACAAATAATTATGATGAAATTTATAATATTGTTAAAAATAATGATATTAATAGATATTCAAATGATAATAAATTAGCTGTTAGTGGAGAGAAAAGTTATAATAATTTAAAAGATTTTGTGCTTTCTGATTATATAAAAATTTTGTATAGTGATGGTTTGTCTTTGAAGGAAGATGGAAATATTATTACTGTTTCTTCTGATAATTTGATGAATAATTTTTGGTTGTTTTTAGATGATATGGATAGTGATCCTCTAATAGAAAAATTAGAAATAAAAATTAAGTTACCGTTTGTTGTTACTAATAATAATGCGGATGAAGTTGATAATAAAAGTAATACTTATACTTGGATTTATGATCAAAGTAGTGCTTCTAAACAAATAAATTTAGAATTTGATAAAGAAAGATTTTTTGATGGTAATAATATTTTTATAACAATAGTTAAATATGTGTTTTTCTTCTTGGTTATTGGTAGCATTTTATATGTAGGATATAAATTTTTAATTAAAAGAGGTAGTAAAAATAATAAAATTTGACAATAATTTGCTTGTTTTAATTTAAATATGTTATAATTAGGTTGATATTAATGACGAGGTGATTTTAATGAAATTTAGAGCGGAGCCTAAAGATGTTTTGATATTTATATGTTTTTGTATATTTTTACTTTATTTAATAGCGATTGGTGTTTTGAATGCTTCTTCTTTAACTACCACTGGAGAATTTTATGGATTTGTTCCTTTTGAAGCATTTTCATCTGATTTTATTGCTTCTACTTTAACTTTTTATATCTTGGCTTTGGTTGGAATTTTTGTTGCTGTTAGTTCATATTTTTTTGATAGGGAAAAAGGTTTTGGTTTTTCTACTTCTAAAAAAGATAAGGGCTATTCTAGATGGGCCAAAGAAAGCGAAGTTAAAAAGCAATTAGTTGAAGTTGATCCTAAGGCTTATACTGCTGATGCTGCAGGGTTAGTTGTTATTAACAATGGTAAAAAAATATGGGTGGATAATGGAGAAGCTCATAATATTGTAGTTGGTTCTACTGGTAGTGGTAAAACACAAGCTATTGTTTTTCCACTGGTTCAAAGTTTGGCTAAAAGAGGAGAATCAATGATTATTACTGACCCTAAGGGTGAGATATATGAAAATACTGCTAATATGCTTAGGGAAAGAGGATACAATATTGTTATTTTGAATTTTCGTAATCCTCAAAATGGTAATGCGTGGAATCCATTAGGACTTCCATATACTCTTTATAAGGAAGGCAATACTGATAAAGCTATAGAACTTTTGGATGATTTAGCTAAGAATATTTTGTATGATGAAAATTCAAAAGATCCTTATTGGGAAAATGCTGGAGCTGATTATTTTTCAGGTCTTGCTTTGGGACTTTTTGAAGATGCTAAACCAGAAGAAGTTAATTTAAATAGTATGAATTTAATGTCTAGTTTGGGTGAAGAAAGATTTGGTGGACCTAATAATAATTATATAAAAGAATATTTTAATGGTAAGGATCCTTCAAAACCTGCTTATATTAATGCTTCAGGAACGGTATTTACAGCTGAGGAAACTAAACAAGGTGTTCTTTCTACGTTTAAACAAAAGGTAAAAATATTCTCGTCACGTGATAATTTATCAGAAATGTTATCTTATAGTGATTTTGATATGAAAGAAATCGGGAGAAAAAGAACAGCTGTGTTTATGATTGTTCAGGATGAAAAGAAAACTTTGCATCCTTTGGCAACAATATTTATTAAGCAATGTTATGAAACTTTAATCGATGTGGCACAAGAATCAGGTGGAAAACTACCTTATAGAACTAATTTTATATTGGATGAGTTTGCTAATATGCCTCCACTTAAGGATGTAACTACTATGGTTACAGCAGCACGTTCTAGATTAATAAGATTTACTTTTATTATTCAAAACTATGCTCAGTTAACACAAGTTTATGGGAAGGAAAATGCTGAGACTATAAAAGGTAATTGTAATATAACATATTTGATTAGTAGTGAATTACAAGCTTTAGAAGAAATTAGTAAAATGTGTGGTGAGGTAAAATCTAAGGAAAAGGATAAGACTGCCTCTACACCTTTGGTTACTGTTAGTGATTTACAAAGATTAAGTCAGTATGAGGTTATTAGTTTGAGACTTAGAACTATGCCTTTTAAAACAAAGTTAGTGCCTAATTTTAAAATGAATTGGGGACGTGTTTATGAAACTGCTACTTATCCACAAAGAGATAAAAAGGAAGTAAAACTTTTTGATATAAGGGAGTTTGTTAAAGCAAAAAAACAAGAAAAAATGAGTGAATTATTAAATGGCAGTAATTCAGCTAGTGGTGTACCTTTTGGAATGCCTAATCCGTTTGCATTCCCTTTAATGAGTGATAATTCTAATAAAGTAAGTGAACATTCTATGATGGATAGGAAGCCTGCTTTTAATGTCGATGAATTAGTAAAAAGAATAGATGCAAAAATAGCTCAACTTGAAGAAGAAGAAAAAAGAGAAAAAGAAGCACAATCAGTTGATAAATTTGATGTTAATGATTTTGTTAATGATGATAGTAAAGATGATATTAAAAATGAAGAGACTTTTACGGATCAGATGTATGATGAAGCAGCTCTTGATGACCAATTCTTTGATGACTTTTTCTCTGATGAATAGTCTTCTTTTTTTATGTATTATAAGTTCTTGACGAAAATATAAATCTGTGTTAATATTATATTGTTCTTTGGAACAAGAGTGCGCCCATAGCTCAATTGGATAGAGCGTTTGGCTACGGACCAAAAGGTTTGGGGTTCGA
>JAEDMO010000004.1 GCA_016302935.1 Bacilli bacterium
TTAAAATTATTCATCGTAACTCAAAAAATAATTAACAATTTTCTCATAATTATCCTGACTATTTAAACAAGTATCAATTAGGTAACGTTTTTCATTATTTATTTGATATTCTCTCATACCTCTAAGATAGAAATCCTTATTTCTATCTTCTATATAAAAAGGCATTATATCATTTACTAAACATTCTCTAAATATAATCATTCTGCCAACTCTACCATTACCATCTTGGAATGGATGAATTTTCTCAAATCTTACATGAAATTCAATTATGTCTTCTATTTCCTTTTTGGCTATTTTATCATACCAAGCTAATAAACTTTTCATATTGCTTTCTACATCTTTTGGTAACGAAGTTATCATATTTCCAACATAATTTTTTAATTTTTTATATTCTCCTATATTAAACCATTCTTTTTCATCTTCGGTTAAAGTTCCATCTTTTAAAATAAAATGATATTTTTTTATAATTTCTTCAGTTAAAGGTTCATCAATCGTATCTAACATATACTTAAATAAGGTAAAATGATTTTTAGTCTCAGTTGCATCTTTTAATACAATAACTTTATCATTACTGGTTAAAATGGTACCAGAATCATAAATACTTGCTGTTTCATCAGGAGTAATAGTAGATCCTTCGATATGATTAGTATTATATGTAAAATCAATTTGAGTTTTATAATATAAATTTCCAGATAAATTTATTCTTTTTTGCTCTATTAGAGCTTTTTTAATTTTACTTATTTCCATTTTAACCCCTCCTTTAGTTACTAATTATACTATACTATATTTTTCATCATTATACCATATTTAAAGGGGTTTTTATAACTGCTTATATACTAAAATATATAACATAAAAAGTGATAAAATAAACTATCTATAGTTATCTATTTTATCTCTAAATTCCTTATATAAAGTTTCAATTTTATTATAAGTAAGTGGTTCCACTTGCTTTTTTAATTCATCTAAATATCCCTTAGGATTACCAAATATAAAAGTTTTATAATAGTTTTTTATATATTCATTAATAATATTTACCTCAAACTCAGTTAAAGTAATTCCTTCTTTTAAAGCAAACCTTTTTATATCATTCTTAGTTATTCTTTTTACATATTCACTTATTAAAAATAAATTCAAATTTATCACCTAATAAATATTATGATAATTTGGTGATTTAATGCTATAATAATATTAGTTGGAGGTAAATATATGGCTAAAAAAATGGTTAACAAAAAAAGAAACAATTATCGTTATTTAAAAGACATTATTGAAAAAAGATATATATTTTTAATAATAGTTATTATTATTTTATTTAGTATCATTGGCATTAGACTATTTTATCTTCAAATAATTAAAAATGATTTATATAGCGAAAAATTGCTAAACGCCACTTCTAAGACCATAGAAAGTACCAGTGTTCCAAGAGGAAGAATATATGATAGAAATTATAATATTATTGTAGATAATCAAGCTGTTAAAACAATATATTATAAAAAAGAAAGTGGTATAACCAAAAAAGAAGAAATAGAACTAGCTTATAAAGTAGCTGCTTTAATAGATATAGATTATAGTAACTTAACTGAAAACCAAATAAAAGCATTCTGGTTAATTAATAATTTTGAATTAGGAAATAAAAAAATTACCGAAGAAGAATGGAAAAAGTATTCATCCAGAAAATTAACTAGTGATGATTTATACGATTTAAAATTAAGTAGAGTAACTGAAGAAGAAATATCTATCTATGAACCGCTTGATAAAGAAGCAATAATGCTTTATAATCTAATGAACAAAGGTTATTCATATGCTGAGAAAATTATCAAAAATAAAGATGTAACCGAAAAAGAATACGCGATTATATCCGAAAATATTAGTAATTTATCTGGCTTTAATACTAAATTAGATTGGGAAAGAATATATCCTTATGGTGATGTCTTTAGAAGTATTTTAGGAAAAATTTCTTCTAACTCTCAAGGCATTCCTAAAGAACTAGTAGATGATTATTTAAGTAAAGGCTATTCCTTAAACGATAGAGTAGGTATTAGCTATTTAGAATATCAATATGAAGACTATTTAAAAGGAGAAAAAGCCAAATATAAATTAAATTCTGATAACAGCTACGAACTAGTAAGTGAAGGCAAAAGAGGAAATGATATAGTTCTTACAATTGATATAAATCTTCAAAAAGAAGTAGAGAGTATTTTATCTTACGAAGTATTAAATGCCAAAAAAGAAAAAAATACAGAATATTATAATAGATCTTTTGCTTTAATAGAAGACCCTAAAACTGGAGAAATTTTAGCTATGAGTGGCAAACAAGTTCTTAAAGATGAAAAAGGAAATAATTATATTGTTGACTATACTCCAGGGGCAGTAACCTTACCAGTAACGCCAGGATCTATCGTTAAAGGAGCGAGCATCTCAGTAGGGTATAAGTATGGAGCTATTGATATTGGTAGTAGTTTTTATGATAGTTGTATTAAAATTAAAGCAACACCATTAAAATGTTCTTGGAAAAATCTAGGAAATACTAATGACATCAAAGCCCTAGCTTATTCTTCTAATGTATATCAATTCATGATTGCTATCAAAGTAGGTAATGGTAATTATAAATATAATGAAGCCTTAAAAATAGATGAAGATGCCTTTAATAAATATAGAGATATGTATGCTGCATATGGCCTTGGAGTAAAAACTGGAATTGACTTACCAGTTGAAAGCTTAGGATATTCTGGAACTTCCAAATTAAGTGGTCACTTACTAGATTTTTCTATCGGACAATATGATACTTACACCCCCATTCAATTACTTGTCTATATAAGCACCTTAGCCAATAATGGAACAAGATTAAAACCATATCTATTAAAAGAAGTATACGAACCTAACTTAGAAGATGATAGTAAGTTCGGTAAAAAAATATATTCATCTAAAGTAGAAGTAGTAGGTGAAGTACCACTAGATATAAAATACATAAATAGAATAAAAGAAGGCTTTAAAGCCTGTATGAATGCTTTATGTTATGGCTATATGGGTAAATACACATCCTCAGCCGGCAAAACCGGAACTAGCCAAAGCTTTATTGATACAGATAAAGATGGTGTAGTCGATACAGAAACCATTACTAATACCTTCGGAGGATTCGCTCCATATGATGATCCTAAATTTAGTATAGTAGTAGTAAGTCCCGATGTAAGTAATGGTAATGGCTATAATAGTGGGGTAAATAAAAGAATATCTGCAAAAATTGTTAATAAATTCTTTGAAATTTATTAAAATAATGATATAATATAGTAAGTGTTTTGGAAGAAGGAGGAAAATTATGGCTAAAAAGAACGAAAATAGAAGTCTAGTTTCTTTAAAATGTAGTGAATGTAAAGAAGCAAATTATACTACTAGTAAAAATAAAAAGAACACTGCTGAAAAATTAGAATTAAATAAGTATTGTTCTAGATGCGGAAAAACAACATTACATAAAGAAGCAAAATAAGGAGGTAACATATGATAAATGTTAATGATTTTAAAACTGGTGTTACTATCACTTTAGAAGGTGCTATATATCAAGTATTAGAATTCCAACACGTAAAACCTGGTAAAGGAGCAGCCATTGTTAAAGCAAAATTAAAAAACCTAAGAACAGGTTCTATAGTTGAAAATACCTTTAATGCTGGTATTAAAGTAGAAACAGCTCATATCGATAAACAAAAAATGCAATTTTTATATAGTGATGGTGATAAATATAATTTTATGGATATGGAAACATATGAACAAATAGAATTAGATAAGTCACAAATTGAATATGAAACAAAGTTTTTAAAAGAAAATTTGGAAGTTTACATTACTTTTTATAAAGGTGAAATGTTAGGATTAGAACTACCTGATAAAGTAGTTATGACAATTACTCATACAGAACCAGCCGTAAAAGGTAATACAACTACTAATGCCCTAAAAGACGCGATAGTAGAAACAGGTCTACTTGTAAAAGTTCCACTCTTCATAAACGAAGGAGAAGAAATTATTATCTCTACAAGTGATGGCAAATATGTATCTAGAAAATAATCACAAGTTGTGATTTTTTTTTATAAAAAAAATAGATATTTTGTTGAATATCTATTTATATAATTCCTTTTTAATTAAATCAATATTATCATTCATAATAGTTAAATAATTTTCATTAGAATTAGTAACACCACCATCATTTGAAAACATATCATTAATCTTAATTAATTCTACCTTTTTATAAGTATCTAAAATCTTTTGAACCGTATCATTAGTAGTATTATCTTTAGTATAAATATACTTTATTGTACCATTATTGATCATTCTTTTAACATCATCGATCTTTTTTTGTGTTAGACTATCATCTTCTTCTAAAGAAATAACATTCAAATCATATTTTTCTAAAAATTTAAACAAATGATTATCAACTACAATAGTATTATAATTAGAACTATTAACAGTAGTCTTAATAGTAGCATCCAATTTAGATAACTTTAATTTTAAATCCTCATAATTATTATCGATTTCTTTAATTAAATAAGGATTTTCAATATATTCATTAAGACCATTTTTTAAATTTTGTGCCATCATTAAATAGTTATAAGGATTTAACCAAAGTTCTTCTATAGAATTAATCGTTTCCATTCCAAGAGCCACATCGATAATTTTTAAATTCTTATTTTTATTTATCATTTTAACAGCATAATCTCTATCTCTATCTAAACTATTAAATACAAACAAATCATTATTACTATAGTCTTCAATTTGTTTATTAGTAAGTTCATAAGTAGTAACATCGACCCCACTAGGGTAGACACTATATATTTTAGCATTATCACCATATAGATAGTCGGTAATATAATTGAGTGGATAAATTGTTGTATAAATAGTAATATCTTCCATATTATCCCTTTTAAAACATCCACTTAATGATAAAATAATCAAAAACCCCATCAATATTTTTTTCATATTCTTCTTAATCCTCCTTTACTGGTACAGGATCATAACCACCTTTAAATAAAGGATTACATTTTAACACTCTCTTAATTGATAAATATAATCCTTTAAAAGCCCCGTGTATTTCTATTGCCTGTTTAGCATAATTAGAACAAGTGGGATAGTATCTACACTGATTATGAAAATTACCAGGTATCTTTTGATATGCTTCAATTAATTTTATAAGTATTCTTCTCATATAATCACAATAATTATTGTACCTTATTTTTTTTTATTTGTCAAAGAAGAAAAAAAGAAACTATTTTAAAAGATAAATAGTATTATCCTTAATAGTTTCCTTACTTAATACTAATTTTTTATAAGTTCTCTCACATTGAACTTTAAAAAGTGCATTTTCGATCATCTTAAATACAATTTCAAATAAAGCTCTAGCACCAGTTTTTAATTCCAAAGCGCATTCTACTATATTTTCTAATAATTGTTCTTTATCATCGTAGGTTATTTTAACATTATAATCTTTAAACAGTTCCTCGATTAAGAAAACAGGACTGTTTTTAGAAGTAGTAAGTATTTTTAATAAAATATCCTTATCCATTGGATTCATAATAATTTTACGATTACATCTTCCAATAAATTCAGGTAAAAGTCCAAATTTATCAAAATTATCAGTAGTAAAAGGATTTTTTTCTTTTACCTCATTACTATTAAATCCAACCGGTGGTTTAGGATTAGCGATATTCTTAAGCCCTGAGAACGCTCCCATTGCTACAAAGGTCATATTAGTAGTATCAAATGGAATAGTTCTACCTTTTTGATATTCAAAATTATAAATACCGCCTTCCATTAGTTTTAACAAAGCTTCCAAAACACCAGTAGTTGCAACCTTTTCATTACCATTACCACCAGCTTTTTTATCTATTTCATCGACAATAAGTATCCCTCTTTGAGCCTTATTTAAATCATTATCAGCTTTAACAAGCAAATGTGCAAGCATATCTGATATTGAATTACCAACATACCCCTCCATTGTATATTGATTAGCATCTTCAACAACATAAGGGATATTTAAATGTTTACCAACAAGTCTAAATATTTCAGTTTTACCAGTTCCAGTATCACCACATATCAAAATATTTTGTTTTAATCTAGGATTTGTTATCGTCTGATTTATATCGATTGCACTTAAAACAGCCTTAACTTGTTCATCTTGTCCGATCAAAGAACTAGTAATATTAATATAAAGATTCTTAATATTGATATGATTAGAATCTTCCTTTGCCTCAGTAACGACCATATTACTTTTTTGAATAGAAAAATTTTGTGCATCAACATTCATAGATACATCCATATATTCTTCTATAGCAGTATCATATGGCTTTGACATATCTAAATATTCTCTTTCTACTATTCTTTTAGGACTACTATAACAGTATAGACTCTTATTAATATCATCGCATATTTGATAATAATTATAATAACTCAACGCTTCAAAATATTCTTCCAAAAAAACCTGTATATATTCTCCCTTATCATCTTTCATAACTTTCAAAATTTTCTCAATAGAAATAGGAAAACCATAAACATATTCATCGTCAAACGAATTAAAATCACCAGCAAAATTATATATAGGTAATATTCCCTTTAACTTATTCCCACCAGCTAATATTTTATCGGAAGTCTTCAAATAAGTAATATTATCTTCTTCGATCAAATCACCAATAATATACCAAACTGGAGTTAGTTTATATTGATTTTCTAGTTTTAATTTTTTTCTTTTAAATATAATTGCCGCATTTTGCATAACAAACCACCTTTAGATTATTATATCTAATTATCTATCATTTTTTTATTATTTGACACTAAGTTAACGAAAAAAAAGATACATTTTATATCTTAAAATGCATCTATAACAAATAACTCTTAAATTACTATAATTTTCTATATAATCCAATCGCACGCCCTAAAATAGTTACGTTTTTTAAAATAATTGGAAGCATAAAATCATTTTCTGGTTGTAATCTAAAATATCCATCTTCTTTATAAAACGTTTTTAAAGTAACTTCATTTTCATCGGTCATTGCCACAACTTTTTCACCATTCTTAGCAGTATTACATCTTTCCACTATTATAATATCACCATCGTGTATACCACTATTAATCATACTATCCCCACTTACTTCTAGAGTAAACACTTCACTTTTAGCAGGTATTAAATAAGAAGGAAGAGTGAAATATTCATTTGGTCTTTCGATTGCTTCGATCGGATTACCTGCAGTAACCTTACCAAGAAGTGGTACCGAAACAATATCATCGTTCTGCTTTTCATATTCATTATCAACTAGTAATTCAATAGTTCTATTCTTAGAATTATTCTTTTTGATATAACCTTTTTCTTCTATCTTATTTAAATGAACAAAGACAGTAGCTGGTGATTTTAAATCCATACCTTCACATATTTCCCTTATTGATGGGGGATATTTATGAGTGGCAATAAATTCCTTCAAAAAATTTAAAATCTCATTTTGCTTATTAGTTAAGGCCCCATTTTTTTTCATTGTTTCACCTCTATAAAAAGTTTAACACAAAATTTGTAAAATGTCAAACTTTTGTTTGTGTAGTCATTGACACGAAATAATGTTCGTGTTATTATAAAAATGTAATGAAGGAGTGATAACATGAATATTTTAAAAAAGAATAAAGGAATTATATATTTTTACCTAGTATTAATTATTGGAACTATCTTTTTAATCTATGAAAACGATAAATATCAAATGAAAGAAAGTAGTGAAGATTTTAAATTAATCGCTCAAAAATAATTTATTTATTTTTCATATTATGGTATACTCATAACAGGATGTGAGAATATGAAAAACAAAAATACAATGATTATTTTTTTATCTTTTGTCATAATAACATTATTATGTGGACTATATTATGTAATATTTATCTATGATAATACTCCTATAAATGACATAGAAGGTAGTTGTGATATTGATAAACCTTGCAATGAGGAGATTACCTACATAAAAGAAGAGGAGAAAATCAAAACCTTTGATGATAATTATTTAATATTACCACTTATTAGTATAGAGCAAGAAGAAATAGAAAATATTAATAAGGAAATAGAAAGCAGATTTAATTATTACAAAGACCAATTTAATAAAGATAACAAAAAATATAAAACCGATTATCTATATACTAAAGATGAAGATAAAAATATCTTATCGCTAATGATAATCTTTTGTGGCGATGATGAAAACCATACTTATCTTTGTGAGTGCTTAACCTATAACATAGACCTATCTAATAATAAACCAATAGATAATTATACCTTACTTGAAAAATATGATATTAAAGATAAAGATCTTATAGACAAAAAATTATATATAAATAAAGATTTAAAAGTAACAGTTGCAAACATAGATAATAATTAATCAAAAGAAAGGTGAATTTATGAAATGCTTAATAACCGGTGCATCTTCTGGCATCGGTAAGGAAATGGCCGATTATTTGGCTTCATTAGGTTATGATTTGTTTTTAGTAGCTACCGATTCCAAAAAATTAAAAGAACTATTTAAAGATTGCCAAGTAAAAGTAACAACCTTCGGCCTAGATTTAACAGTAGAAGAAAATTGCTACAAATTATATGAAAACGTTAAAAACGAAAAAATTGACATTTTAATTAATAATGCCGGTTTCGGTGATGCGGGTAATTTTACCAAGACATCGCTAGACAAAGAACTTAAAATGATCGATTTAAACATCAAAGCATATCACATACTAACCAAATTATTTTTACAAGACTTTGTTAAAAGAGATTATGGTAGAGTACTAAATGTAGCATCTATGGCTGGTTTTATGCCAGGACCTTATATGGCTACCTATTATGCCACCAAATCCTATGTCTTAAACTTATCATTAGCCATCAATGAAGAGCTAAAACAGGCAAATTCTAAGGTTAAAATATCCGTATTATGTCCAGGACCAGTTAAGACCAATTTTAATAAAGTAGCCAATGTTAAATTTAATATTGGTTCGATTAGTAGTAAAAAAGCAGCTTATGAAGCGATAGAAGGAATGTTTAATAATAAATTAATTATTATCCCTAATACGATGATGAAATTAAATAGGGTAGTTGTTAAGTTTTTACCAACTAAATTAGTTACATATATTAATTCAAAAGTACAAAAAAGGAAACTTTATTAATTATAAAGCTTCCTTTTTATTATCTTATTTTTCTTGCTTCTAAATAGTATCTTTTGTCATAACTATGACCCATAGAGAATGTCTTTCTAGGTAGAGCACCATCTAAAATTACTGTTTTAAATAAATCGTTCTTTTCCATTTTAGGAAGTAAAATACCAATATTATTTTCCTTTTTACCTAAACTTCTAGTTACATCATCCCCATGAATATAATCGACACGTCCCTTATGATTTTCTAAATATTCATCAATAAATAATTGAATTGAGCCAACAGCAAGATTAGATTTTGGATTATCAATATAAAAATCCTCATCAATACCTTTAGTAATAATATGAATCTTTTGACCCGTCTTAGTTTTATTAATATCATAATACTTATTTAATTCTCTCATAAAATCATCAGTATCTATATCGAATAAAACACGATGAATTGGTTCAAATTCTAATGCATCACTATGAAGATTAACAACCTCTACTAAAGCATATCTAGCCTTATTTAAAACATCCAAACTAGCATTACTTTCTTTTAATTTATTATAAGTAGCCTTAGCAGTAGCAAGAGAATGATTGCCATCTCCAACAGCAAAAAGTAATACACCCTTATCACTTACCCCATATTTATCTTCAAATACATTTTTATCTGCAAGTGCATCAAGTTTACTCAAAATATCATTAACATTCTCATCTTTTAATTTATATCCAGTAATATGTCCTCCTTTTTGCATTAAATCAACATCATATACCATCTCATCCTTAGTTACCACTTTATCTAAGTTATCGATAATATCTTTTTTCTCATCGTCGATTAATAACATAATATGAGGAAGCTCAATTAAAGCATTTTCTCTTACCTTCATTCTAGGAGGTATTCTTTCAATAACTGTTTTTTCAGTAGCTCTAACCATCGTTTCAGACCCTTTATTATAGTCATAGTCTTCTAGGTCAATTTTACCAATTATTCCTTTTCTTACCCTACCATCTAGAGTAGTTCTCTCTACATAAATCATTGAGTTTTCCAAAGTTTTAAAGATACCTTTATCTAAGTAATCACTCATTGTTTCATTTATTTTTTTAATTCTTTCTGAAACATCATCATCTTCTAAATAAATTTCTGGTAGAGTTAACCTTAAAGTTGATGGATTATCACCAACGATACTTTCAACCTCACTCCAGTAACTAGGTTCTGATGTATATTGGTCACAGGCCACAACACACCATTTTTTCATATTTTCATTCTTGGGGATTAAAATATCCGCAGTAGTAAATGTTTTCACAAAATCACACCTTTCATAGACTATTTTAACATTTTAAAAATATAATGCAATAACTAAATTTCCTAGTTTGTTCATTTTACACCAATTAAATATTTTTTCTTTTCTTTTCTAAATTGATTTGTTATAATAAAAATATAGTTTGGAGGACATTATGAACAAAGATGATAATTTTTTTATGGAATGTGCTTTTGATATCAAAAACATGTCCACCTGTGCAAGAAGACAGGTTGGAGCAGTTTTAGTAAAAGATAACGAAATAATTAGTTATGGTTATAATCATACCGTAAAAGGAAGCAGAAGTTGCACTAAAACATCTTGCATAAGAACAAAAAATAATATAGAAAGTGGAACTAGACAAGAGTTTTGTATGGCTACCCATGCTGAACAAATGGCTATAATTGAAGCCTTAAAAGATGGATATGATATATCTGGAAGCAGACTTTATGTAACCGATTCACCTTGTGTAATTTGTAGCAGATTGATTTGTGAATTTGATATAGCAGAAGTATGCTACGCTGATAATTATCCAGATGAACTATCTTTTGAAATATTAAATAATGCTGGTGTATTGGTAAGAAAAATTAATAATAAAACTAAAATAAAAACCAAAAAATAATAGGTGAGTATATATGAACCAAGATAAAATAAGAAATTTTAGCATTATCGCCCATATTGATCATGGTAAAAGCACCCTTGCTGATAGAATTTTAGAAAAAACAGGATCTATTGACAAAAGGGAAATGAAAGACCAACTTTTAGACAATATGGATATTGAAAGAGAAAGAGGCATTACCATTAAATTAAATGCCGTAGAACTAAAATACAAAGGCTATACTCTTAATTTAATTGATACTCCTGGACACGTAGACTTCACTTATGAAGTAAGCAGAAGTCTAGCCGCTTCTGAAGGAGCACTTCTTATAGTAGATGCCACCCAAGGAATACAAGCACAAACATTATCTAATGTTTACCTAGCATTAAATAATAACCTAATGATTATCCCAGTTATTAATAAAATAGATTTACCAAATGCATCCCCAGAATTAAGAGCACAAGAATTAATGGATACCTTTGGGTTTACCAAAGATGAAATAATATTCACTTCAGGAAAAACAGGTGAAGGAGTAGATACATTACTAGATGCGATCATCGAAAGAATTCCATCTCCTAAAGGAATTATTGATGCACCACCTAGATGCTTGATTTTTGATAGCTACTTTGATCCTTATTTGGGTGTTGTTTCGATGGTAAGGGTAGTAGATGGAAAGTTAAAAGTAGGCAATACCATCAAAATGCTTAGTACTAATGCTTGCTATGACATCGTACAACTAGGCGTAAATACCCCAAAACCAACTCAAAGAAACATTTTAACAACCGGTAGTGTTGGCTTCGTAGTAGCATCCATTAAAAGTATCGATGATGTTAAAGTAGGAGATACCATGACCCTAAAATCTTGTGATGATGTAGAACCTCTACCAGGATATAAAGAAGTAAAACCGATGGTTTTTTGTGGACTTTATCCCATTGATTCAAAAAAATATCCAAACCTAAGAGAAGCCTTAGAAAAACTTAAATTAAATGACTCATCACTTACCTTTGAACCAGAGACTTCTATCAGTCTAGGTTTTGGTTACCGAACTGGCTTTCTAGGAATGCTTCATATGGAAATAATAGAAGAACGGATTGAAAGAGAATTTAATATTGAACTGATTGCCACCAGCCCATCTGTTGTATATCAAATAGAACTTACTGATGGAAACACAATCTACGTTGACAATCCGACCAAATTTCCAGATAGAGTAAAAATAAAAGCAGTTAAAGAACCTTACATCAAAACAGATATCTTCCTTCCATCAACTTATATTGGTAGTGTAATGGAACTTTGCCAAAATAAAAGAGGAACTTATCTAAATATGGAATACCTAGATGAAAAAAGAGTAAACATTCACTACGAAATGCCACTATCAGAAGTCGTTTATGATTTTTTTGACAAACTAAAAAGTTACACCAAAGGATATGCCTCCCTAGATTATGAAATTATCGGTTACAAAGAATCTGATTTAGTCAAGATGGACATTTTAATAAATGGTGAAGCGGTAGATGCACTAAGTATCATCGTTCACAAAGACTTTACTTACAAAAGAGGAAAAGTAATCGTAGAAAACTTAAAAAAAATTATTCCTAGACAACAATTTGAAGTACCAATTCAGGCAGTCATCGGTAGCAAAGTAATTGCAAGAAGCGATATAAAAGCAATGAGAAAAAATGTCCTAGCTAAATGTTACGGAGGAGATATTACTAGGAAAAGAAAACTTTTAGAAAAACAAAAAGAGGGTAAAAAACGAATGAAACAAATAGGCAAGGTCGAAATACCACAAGAAGCCTTCTTATCGATTTTATCAACTGACGAAAAAGAAACCAGTTAGAAAGTAGTGTTTTTATGAATAATGTTTTAGATATTAGAGGAATTTTAATATATGGCTCTAAAAAAGATCTCACCATCTTAGAAGAAGCCTTAAACGAAAACTTCAACGATGTAATAGAAGAAATATTTACCCTTCTAAAAAGTATGTTTAATAATTATGAATATGACGATAGAGAATTACTATCCTGCTTTAAAAATCTTAATTACTTAATTTCACAAATACTAAATATCCGTACTCGTGAAATAATACTAGATAAATATAGAGATCTAATAAAATTCCTATCCAAAAATAATTGTAATGAAAAATATATTAAAATTAGTACCAAAGCCTTAAACAAGTATACAAAATGTGAAGAAGATAAAAATATTAAATATGAACTTCTTAAATATGTAGTCTTTGAACTTAAAGATTTATCTCTAATTTCTAAAATGTTATATGATAGCAATAGCTTAATTTATGATTATGAATGCAATATGCTAATCCACGATGTTATCAAATGCTTAATAACTAGTAAAGAAGCAGAAAAATATTA
Source organism: Bacilli bacterium (assembly GCA_016302935.1). Taxonomy (GTDB): domain Bacteria; phylum Bacillota_I; class Bacilli_A; order RF39; family UBA660; genus JAEDMO01. Next base: position 13,385 of record JAEDMO010000004.1, read on the forward strand.
TGAAAGATTAACCAAATTATTACTAGTTTTCAAAAATAGCTTAATTAATAATGACAATAAAGATAAAATATATAACTTACTATCTAATCACAAGAAAAACAGTAAAATCAAATTTATATGCCAATATCTAGATATAGATTTATTAGAGCACTTTGACGCTGAAGCAAGATTTAATAGGAAAAAAGATTTTTTTGAATATCAATTAGATGACTATGGAAGATACGATTTTACCGACCAATATGTAATTACAATCGATGATGCTGATGCCTTATGTTTAGATGATGCTGTAAGCTGTACTTTCAATAAAGATGGAACATATACACTTTATATTCATATTACTGACATTTATGATATTATAAGTAAAAATTTATATTTAGATAACTGGGCGTATAACTTAGGCGAAACCATATATTTAAAAGATAGAAATATTTATCTTTTCCCAAAAGAAGTTTCTGATAATATAGGTTCCTTATTACACAATAAAAAAAGAAATGTTATTACTTATATGATAAAACTAGATAGTAACCTAGATTTTGCCTATGATAAATTAGAAGATTATTTTAAAATAGTAAAAGGGGTAATAATAAATAAAGCCAAGCTTTCGTACCAATCTGTAGATGATATTTTAATAAGAGGTTGTAACAATGAAAAACTAGTAATAATGTTAAATAAACTAAGTAATATTGCCTATAAATTAAGAAGTAACAACCAAAGAAAAGAAGAATACCATAAATTACAAAATAATAAAATGAGCCAGTTTGGAATAACCGCTCCAGTAGAAAGTAAGTATATTGATATATACACTGGAGCAAACATCGTTCAAGAATTAATGATCTTAGTTAATAGATTACTACCAGAACTATTTAATAATAGAAATTTACCATTTTTATATAGAGTCTGTGACAAAGAAATAGAAACAAGAGTTGATGACCATTTAAATTCCCTATGTGAATATGCTCAAAACAACGATATATCAAGTGGCGTTTTCAAATATAAAAAGTTTGTAAATTTAGCTTCTTCCATCTCACCAGCAAAATATTCAGCAGATAAAGCCAAACACTTAGGATTAGGGCTTGATTATTATAGCCACTCGACTAGTCCTGCTAGAAGATATGCTGATGTAGTGAATCAAAAATTAACATACGACCTTTTATTCAACCAAAAACTAGGCGATGATAACCTAGATAATTGGTATTGTTATATAAAACAAGTAGCAGAACACTTAAATTATAAAGAGGAATTCAATGAAGCCTTAGCCATTAGTTATCATAGAAAACTAAGAAAAAAATAGCTTTCAAAAAGAGTGATAATGTAAAATAAATGTCAAATGAGAGAAATCCTCTTTTTTTTATGCTATACTTAATTCAATGATAGTGCGGGGGGCACTATTAGATAATCATAATAATGAAAGAGGTGTTATGGGGGAAAAGGTGAATTTAAATTTAAAAAAAATTAATAGGGAGGTTAAATAAATATGAGAAAAAAATTCAAAAAGATAACAAGTTTTTTGTTGATTTTTACTTTTGTAGTAGCCCAATTATTACCAAGTATTAAAGTTTTCGCCGATGCTTCTTTAGAAGAAGTTGGCCTAACAGCTAAAATAAAAAATCCTACTACAGATGAGTTTGTAAATATTGGTAGTGATTATACATTTAATTATAATGGAACAAATCTAACTAACTATGATTTGAAAATTACTACAAATAACTACGAACTAGAAAATACTAATTATTTATTAGTATTAGATTATGAAGTTTATACTATTAACTATGAAAACAAAATTCATAGTGACAGTATAAGAAAAGCATTAACTAAAGAATTAGATGGGAAAATACATACCGATATTTCCTTAAATGCTTTAAACTTTAATGGTAAAATGCCTATTTCATTAAAACTATATGATATAACAGATATATATGCTGAATTTATTCTTAGTGGTGAAGATGTATCAACTATCGACCTAACACAAAAACAAGCCATCTTAACCAAAACATTCAATATATATACAACAGGATATACCAATGAGATAAAATTTGATAGTATAACCTATAATGACCTAGAAGAAGTAACATACGATAATATTAATAACTATTATAACGTAGATGCTTCAAAATCAATCATTAATCCAGTAAAAGTTAAACATTCTAGTGTTTTAGCTAACGCCGATTTATTACAAAATTATTATATACACTATAACTTAAATGGCCATTTCCTTGGCTTTGAATTAGTAGACGTTAGTATGCCAACGACCAAAACATTACAAATTTTAAATAGTTTAGTAAATGGATTATACACTCTTGAAATTGCTATTACTGACATTGATGGTAACGAAATTGCTAAGAATAATATAAAACTAAATCTTACTAATAGTAGCAAAACATTAACTAAAGAAGATTTAGTTAAAGATAGCGTATTACTAGAAGATATCATCAGCTATAATATGTTAAGCGAAGAAGAAAAAACAAATTTAAACCTAAGCGAAGAAGAAATAACTAAACTAAATAACAATTTAAAAAAATATTCAGTAAATAGTTATTTTGAAACTATTCTAAATGGTGAATTTGGTACAAAATTAAGCCTCAATAGCTATAATACTATAAATGGTGAAGAAATATCTACATTATATACCTATGGAACACTAAATCATATCGAGGCAACCGATAATAGAATAAGTGCAAACGATATTATAAATATGCTAGATGAAGAACTTAAAAATCATATTATATTAAAAGTATACGATGAATTTGGTAATTTAGTAGAAAATGATACCTATCTAAAAACCAATATGACTTTAGAAATACTATCATATGGTTATAAAACAACTTATAAAACAGCAATTTTAGGTAACTTAGGTAGCAATGATGGATATGTTAAACACGATGATATTATTAATATTATAGATATTGCCATCAATTCTTCAAAACTAGATAATATCTATCATCTAGTAAGCGATATTAATGGTGATGAAATAATAGATATTTTAGATGTTACCGATCTTATGAACTTACTTAAAAATGGTGGCATACCATTTACCAGCGTAGAAAATCCAATTGCAAGTAACATTAAAGCTACACTAAATCCTGATAAAACAGAAATAAGAGTAGGGGATGAATTTGAACTTACTTTAGTGGTTAATAATTTTGAAAACAACAAAATATCTGGTATAGAAGGTATTATCAATTATGATGAAACATTAATAGAACTATTAAGTGTTACAAACATCAATGATTGGTATGGAAACATTAATGTCATAAACGATAACCAAATAGGTAAATTCTTAACCTCTGGTTATACAGAAATTAATGATGAAGTAGCAGTACTTACTTACAAATTTAAAGCACTAAAAGAAGGTGAAGCTAAAGTCTATATCAATAACCTAAAAGCAGCTTTAAACGGAATTGAAGTAACACTAGCTAATACTACTACCAATACCGTTTCGGTTACAGTAGATAGAGCCCTAAGCACTAATAACAATATTAGTAAATTAGAGTTTAACACTGGTAAACTAGATAAAGAATTTTCAAAAGATATTCTAAATTACACCCTATATGTAAACTATTATACCAAAAGCATTAATATATCTGGTCTATTAGAAGATGCTAATGCTACAACTGAAGCCTTCAAAGAATATACCTTAGTAGGTTATAAAACAACCATTGAAATACCAGTAAAAGCAGAAGACGGCAGTATTAAAACATATATTATCAATGTTATTAAAGTAGATAACAGAAGTTCTAATAATTATCTAAGTAATATTGATATTGATGGAGTAGAACTTAGCTTTGATAAAAACAATCTAGAATATAACATTACCGTACTAAATAACATTACCAAATTAACAGTAATAGCTACTGCTGAAGATGATAAAGCAGAAATAACTATTACCGGTAATAACGATTTAAAAGTTGGTAAAAACGTAATTGAAATCAAAGTAAAAGCAGAAAATGGTTCAGTTAGAACTTATAAAATTAACGTAGAAAGAGAACAAAAAGAAGAAGTAAAAGAAGAAAACAACGATAATAATACTAAATTAATTTTAATAATTCTAATCGTAGCCACCATCGCCGCTTTAGCATTCCTAATATTTAAAGATAACAATCCTAAAGAAGAAAAAGACTTTAAATTAAAAGATAGACCTTATAATAAAAAATAAACTTTAAAGATTACTGAAAAACATACAGTAATCTTTTTGTTTACTTACAACAATACTGACATATAGTATTGCAAAGAAGTAACTATTACTCCTGAGGACAATCCATAAATTAAAAAATTCACTTTTTATAGTGAATTTTTCTATATCATATACATATTGCTATCCGGCTCGGTATAATTGTTTGTATTATTGCCATATGGACTTTCTAATCTTGCTACTCTAGCATTTAATCTATTTACTTGCTTTTCCAAATTACTTATTCTACTTTCCATATTACTAGTATTTGGTTGTAGCATTTGATTAGGCATCATACTTTGATTAGGTGCTAGCTGATTAGGCATAAACATATTAGGGGGTAACATTCCCGCATAGCCATAATTAGAATAAAACATATCTCTTTCTTTATCGCTCATAGTTCACTCCTTATTCAAAATATTATATGCGTATATCTTTTTAAAAGTGATTATTTGACAAAAAAAACACTCTATGCTATAATCGTAAGTCATAGGGGGAACATATGAATATTGAAATTTTAAGCGATGAAAGAGTAGCTGAATTAGCAGAAGATTACGAAGTATCTAAGGTGAAGGTTTATGCTCTACATAAAGAACTTCTCCAAATGGTAAATGAACTTGATGAAGAAGTTGGAATGCTTTTTTTAGATCCTGATTTTACTGACAGAGTCTTTGAATTAGCAGTATCGTTCAAATCATCAACCAAGCCTGAAAATAATGGTGGATGTGGACGCTACATTACTGATAGAGGTATTATAACCACCGTTTTATACAAATGTGGTATCATTTCATTTGAAGATTTTGCTAATGAAGCCCTACGCGAAAAAAATACTAAGAAAAGAAGTTAATACTTCTTTTCTTATGGGCAAGGAGAGTATATGAGACTTAGAAATGTAAAAAATGCTAATGAGATAATTTGTAAAGGGAAATACTATATTAATAATCCCTATGAATACAAAGGCTGTTTTTCTAAATTATTTAAAAACGAAAATCCAATATACATAGAAATAGGTATGGGCAAGGGAGATTTTATTATAAATAATGCTATTGATAATCCTAATATTAATTTTATTGGAATTGAAAAATACGATAGTGTATTAGTAAGAGCCATTCAAAAAACAGACCCACTAGAAATTAATAACTTAAAATTGATTAGACTTGATGCTACCAATATTGATTCAATATTTGATCACGAGATAGATTTAATATATTTAAATTTTTCAGATCCTTGGCCAAAAGAAAGACACGAAAAAAGAAGACTTACCAGCCCGCTTTTTCTAAACAAATATGATAATATCTTTAAAAATGATTGCCATATTATTCAAAAAACCGATAATATCAATTTATTTAATTATTCGATTAATTCATTAATAGAAAATGGTTATGAAATAATATCTTGCACCAATGATTTACATAATAGCAACATTCCTAACATCAATACTGAATATGAAACTAAATTTGTAAGTATGGGAATAAAGATAAATAGATTAGATGCCATAAAAAAGAAAATATAGTTTTTTTAAAACTATTTTTTTTATAATAAAATTGCCAAGTTATATACAAATATTTATAAAAATAGTGTATAATTAAATAGGATGGTGTAATATGAGAGTAATTATAAGCGCTGGGGGTACTGGAGGACATATTTATCCAGCTTTAGCTATTTTAAACAAAATTAAAGAGCGTGACCCCAAAGCAGAGTTTTTATATATAGGAACCCATAATAGAATGGAAAAAGATTTAATACCAGAACTTGGTATTAAGTATTTACCTCTAGAAGTTACTGGGTTCAATAGAAAAAAAATATTTAATAATTTTAAAACTTTATCTTTATATTTGAAAGCTAAAAATCGTTGTAAGAAAATTATTAAAGAATTTGAACCCGATGTTGTAATTGGATGTGGTGGCTATGTAACCGCTCCGGTTATTAAAGCCGCCTTCAAAATGAAAATACCTACATTTATTCACGAACAAAACAGTATTGTTGGACTTAGTAATAAATTCTTAGCTAAGTATGCAACTAAGATTGGTGTATCATTTGAATCTACTGTCAATATGTTCCCTAAAGATAAAGCAATATATACAGGTAATCCTTGTAGCGAAAAAGCCTATAACATTAAAAGTGCTTCCAAAAGTGAATTTGGCTTATCTACCAATAAAAAGCTTGTTTTGATTGTTATGGGTAGCCTCGGTAGTTCTTCTGTGAACGATAAAATAGTGGCAATGTTAGATAAGTTCGCTACTAAAGATTATGAAGTAGTATTTGTAACTGGAAATAGTTATTATGAAAAAATTAAAGATATAAAAGTTAAAGATAATATCAAAATACTACCATTTATATATGAAATGCCAAGACTCATGAAGATCACTGATGTTATCATATCAAGAGCAGGAGCATCTACTATGAGTGAAATTATGGCCTTGGCAATACCTACAATCTTTATTCCAAGCCCGTACGTTCCAAATAATCATCAATTTAAAAACGCCTATGACTTAGTTTCTAAAGATGCAGCTTGCATGTTAGAAGAAAAAGATTTAACTTCTGATAACTTAATCAAAATGATAGATGAACTATTGAATGATAAAGATAAATATATGAAAATAAAAAATAATTTAAAGAAACTAAGAATAACCGATAGTGCGGATAAAATATATAAAATTATAAAAGAAATGGTTGATAATAATGGAAAACTTAATTAAAAAAATTAGAAAAGAGAAATTAGGTAAACTATTACAAGATGTATCTTTAAAAATGTTTAACACATATAAACTAAATCCAAAAGCTAAAGTTGTTTTTTATCCTAAAAATATTGATTCCTTAATAGAAACAATGAAATACATCAAAGAAAAAAATATCAAACATATTGTCTTAGGAAGAGGAAGCAATGTTATTCTCAACTTTGATTATTATGACGGTGTAATTATCAAACTAGACTACTTCAATGATTTAAAAATCGAAAACAACAAAGTAGTAGTAGGCAGTGGATATCCCTTAATAAAATTATCCCTATTAACAGCAAAAAAAGGCTTATCTGGATTAGAATTTGCCTCTGGTATCCCAGGTTCTATCGGTGGAGCAGTTTATATGAATGCAGGAGCCTACAAATCTGATATGGGATATATTGTCAAAGAAGCTACCGTATTAACACCTTCTTTAGAAATAAAAACCATTTCAAATAAAGATTTAAACTTTCATTATAGAACATCTTTTTTAAAAGAAAATAAAGACTATATATGCTTAGAAGCAACTTTAATACTAGTAAAAAAAGATACTCATGAAATAATGGAGCTAATTAAATCAAGAAAAGAAAAAAGATTAGCAACGCAACCTTTAAATTACCCTTCAGCAGGTAGTGTCTTTAGAAATCCTAAAGATGACTTCGCCGGTAGAATGATCGAAGAACTAAATTTAAAAGGTTATAATATAAATGGAGCAGAAATCTCATCCAAACACGCTAATTTTATTATTAACAAAGATAAATGTAGTGGTAAAGACATTGTAAAACTAATAAATTTAGTTAAAGACAAAGTAAAAAAAGAATATAATATTGATCTAATATTAGAACAAGAGATAATTACATAAAACGGTGATACCATGAGTAAGAAAATTAAAATTAAGGTAAAAAAAAGAAAAGTTAACTTTAAAAAAATATTATTATTTATATTAGCTATCTACATAATTTTCTTTTTAGTATATGAAATAATCAATTTAAAAATAAAAAATATTTATATTATTGGTAATAACATTTTAAGTGATTATGAAATAATGAAAATTGCTAACATAGATGATTATCCACCTTTTATCAAGACCTTTGATGGTAAAATAAAAAAGAAACTATTAGCTAATGATTATATAGAAAATGTTAAAATAGAAAGAAAATTTTTTAATAAATTATATATTACCATAGAAGAAAATAATATTATTGCTATACTTAAAAGTAATAACAAAATTATTAATGATGAAGGGCATTGCCTAGACAATATCTATGAAATTACTGATGTACCCGTTTTGATTAGTAACTTAGATGAAGATATTTTTAACAAGTTCTACGTAGCTTTTGATAAGGTTAATAAAGACGTAAGCCTAAAAATATCAGAGATTGAATATAAACCTACTAACTTGGATAATTTAAGATTTTTACTTTATATGAATGATGGTAATTATGTTTATATTACTTTAGATAAAATAGAAAAATTAAACAAATATAATGAAATATATGCAGAACTAGATGGTAAAAAAGGAATTCTTAATTTAGATTCAGGAAATTCTTTTGAAATAAAGGAGTAAAAAATATGGATAAAATAAAAATACCTTATCACATTGGAATTATTGTCGATGGAAATGGTAGATGGGCAAAAGAAAAAGGCTTATCTAGAAGTATGGGACATCTAGAAGGAAGTAAAACCCTAAGACGTATTTCCTTATATGCCTTTGAAAAAGGCGTAAAAGTATTAAGTGCCTTCGTCTTCTCAACTGAAAATTTTAAAAGAAGTAAAGAAGAAGTAGACTATCTAATGAATCTTTTTGTAAAAGAGTTTGGGACTAATTTTAAAATATTTAAAGAGAAAAACATAAAAGTAGTATTCTCTGGCGAAAAAAAAGGACTACCTAATGATGTTCAAGAAGTCATCGCTAAAATGGAAGAACAGACCATAAACAATGATGCTGGAATTTTTAACGTATGCATAAATTATGGTGGTAGAAAAGAAATAGTAGAAACTAGTAAAAAATTAGCTCAAATGGTAGTTGATGAAAAAATAAAAATAGAAGATATTTCTGAAGAATTATTCAAAAAAAATTTATACTATGACTTACCAGATATAGATTTACTTATTAGAACCAGTGGTGAGATAAGACTTTCTAATTTTATGTTATATCAACTATCATATGCTGAGTTATATTTTCCCAAAACTTATTTTCCAGATTTCTTAGAAAAAGAATTTGATTTAGCCTTAGAAGAGTATACTAAAAGAGATAGAAGGTATGGTGGGATAAACTATGAAAAGTAGAATAACAAGTGGCTTATTAATAGTTATATTACTTATATTATCGATGGTTTTAAATAAAATGTTTTTCACAATATTAATATCTATATGTGGAGTTATAGCATTTTTAGAAGCCCTAAAAGCTAAAGAAAAAAATAATTTAAACCTAGTTAAAATCACTGGTATTATATCGCTATTATTAATCATTCTTGCCAATAATTTATTTAAAATAAATACAATAATACCAATTATATTTAGTGTTTTATCAATTTTAATGTTACTTATATTTTATAATGATAACAATAAATATAACATTTTAGATGCGATGTATATCCTAGGAATGATTTTACTAATCGGTCTATCTTTTAATGGACTTATTCATTTTAGAAATACCGATATCAGTAAATGTATATATATATTCCTAATCGCTTGTATTACTGATACTTACGCCTACATAGGTGGCCTATTAATAGGAAAACACAAACTATCTACTATTTCACCCAAAAAGACTTGGGAAGGAAGTATTATTGGTAGTTTAGTAGGTACAATTGTTGGGACAGTATTTTATCTAGTTGTCATCAATGATATTAGCATTTTAAATATAATTTTATTAAGTTTATTTTTAACAATCATATCAGAAATTGGTGATTTAGTATTTAGTGATATCAAAAGATATTTTGGCATTAAAGATTATTCTAATTTAATACCAGGCCATGGTGGTATTTTAGATAGATTTGACAGTGTTATATTTGTATCCTTAGGACTAACACTTGTATTATCATTATTGTGAGGTGAAAGAAATGACATTAATTTATTTTATTTTAATATTAGGAGCAGTAGTATTTGTTCACGAACTTGGCCACTTCCTATTTGCCAGATTAGCAAAAGTGCACGTATATGAATTTGCAATTGGAATGGGCAAAAAAATATTCTCTTATAAGAAAAAAGGCGGTGTTACCGAATACAGTATAAGAATGATTCCCCTAGGCGGTTTCTGCCAAATAGCTGGTGAAAATGGTGACTTTGAAGAAGAAGAAATTCCAAGCGACAGAAAGATGTGTAATAAATCTTTCATCCAAAGATTTATGATTCTATTCTTTGGAGCTGGTTTTAACTTTATCTTCGCCTTCATCTTACTATTTATAATAGGCCTATGTTATGGTAGTATTAGCAGTGATCCAATCATTGGGGGAGTAAGCGAACAATATCCAGCCTACGAAGCAGGTCTTAGTGAAGGAGACAAAATCTTAGCATTAAATGGTGTTAAAGTATCAACTTGGGACGATGTTCTATGGGAACTTGACCTAAACAAAGACAAAAGTGTAATCTTTAAAGTAGAAAAAGAAAATGGTCAAGTAAAAGAAATAACTGTAACACCACAAAAAGTAGAACAAGATGATGTTACTGATTATGTCTATGGTATTTCAAGAAGCACAACCAAAGAAAGAGGATTTATTGTTTCACTAAAATATGCCGTTACTAAAACACAATCACTATTCAAAATGATGTTTAATACCGTAAAAAGCTTGTTCACCGGTGGTGTCAGTGTCAACGACCTATCAGGTCCCGTTGGCATTTACAATATCGTTGGAACCCAAGCTAAAGCAGGATTAGAAAGTATAATTTACCTAGTAGCCTTTCTATCTATTAACGTCGGTTTCATCAATTTAATCCCGCTACCAGCATTTGATGGAGGAAGAATATTATTCCTAATAATCGAAAAAATAATAGGAAAACCAATAAATCCAAAAGTTGAAGGAATGATTCATACAATAGGCTTCTTCCTATTAATCATCCTTATGATATATGTAACATTTAATGACATATTAAGGCTATTTTAAACACAAAATATAATATTCATATTTATAATATTAATTATTAAAATACCGTAAAATACTTGTTAACCATTTAAAATATTATTATAAATATGATAAAATTATAATGAGGTGAATATAAAATGGCTAAATTATATTTTAGATATGGAGCAATGGGATCAGGCAAAACAAGAGATTTAATTAAAACAATATATAATTATGATTATAGAAATATGCTAGCAATAATTATTAAACCTAAAATCGATACTAAAGCCGGTGAATGTATAAAATCTAGAGATGGTACAGTAATGAATATCGACTATATCGTATCTGAAAATGATAATTTATATGAAATAATAGCAAAAGATACAAGAGTAATTCATTGCGTTTTAGTAGATGAAGCACAATTTTTATTCCCACATCAAGTAGATGAACTTTCAGACGTCGTTGATTATTTAGATATCCCAGTTATTTGTTATGGTCTAAGAGCAGACTTTCAAACCAATCTCTTTCAAGGAAGCAAACGTTTATTAGAATTAGCAGATTCAATCGAAGAAATTAAAACAGTCTGTCGTTGTGGCAAAAAAGCAACAATGAACACTAGAATACAAGAAGGTAACTTCGTTTTTGAAGGAGAACAAGTTGCTATTGATGGAGTCTCAGAAATTACATACGATTCATTATGCAGAAAGTGTTATAAAAAAGAAAAAACCAAAGTTAAAAAGTTAAACAAATAGTTTATCTTTTTTTATTACAATAAAAAAGAGTATTACACTCTTTTAAATACAATCTATAAATGTATCATCTAGACATTTAAGTGCACAAACACAATTAAGATTCATAGTAAATATTGAATTTGTTCCAACAAATGGAAATCCAGTAGTATCAGTATTTGGTGCTAAAACACGAAATGTTGCACAACAGCCATCTATTTTTTCTAATCTGAACACAGTAGAAGTTTCTCCCGTTTCAGTCCTTGTAATAGGCATAGCCCATGGTGTTCCATTGCCACAACAAGTAAATAACATTACCGGTCTAGTATTGCATAGTGTAGAACAATTTTGTCCCAAGAAACCTCTGTCACAACTTTCCAAGCACGAATCATTTGGACATACACTTTGTTGTAGTAAATTTATCACTTTTAATATATCGACGATGCAACTTTCGCAAGAATTATTTTCATTATTACACATATAATCCACCCCTTCTTTACTTTCAATATAAGATATGTATAAATCACAAAAAAAATGTATATTTTTACCCAGTTTACCAATTTGTTATGAAGTTTAATCACTTATTTTTAATATTTACTAATTCGCATACATATAGTTATATAGAAATATTACTTGTCCATATTTAGGAGGATATATGAAAAAAGAAAAATTTTTCTATGTAATAGTATTTTTAATAATATTCATAATAATTACTTTTATCTTTAACATTAACATTTTTATATATCTAAAGAATATTATTTGGGCCTTATCTAGTGTAATGATAATTGCAAGCGGACTATTTTTTTCATTTAAAACTAAATTTAAACAATTACATTTCAAAAAAATGTTTAGCTGTTTTAAAAACCAAAACGACAAAAATGGCATTAACACTATTTCCTCATTAACTATGTCATTAGCAGGAAGAATAGGGGTAGGTTCCTTAGCAGGTGTAGCTTTAGCCATATATCTAGGTGGCGTTGGTAGTATATTTTGGATGTGGGTAGTTTCATTAATCGCCTCATCCACCACCTATGTAGAAGGAGTACTAGGGATCATATATAAAACTAAAAATAAACAAAACATTAATTCAGGAGGTCCATTTAACTATATTAAAATAGGACTTAATTATCCATTATTAGCCTCCTTATATGCAATAATACTGATAATATCCTATATTGGAGGTTTCTTAACCATCCAAACTAATACCATTGTAAAAGTAACTAGTACCATTAGCTTTCTAAATCCTTTTATTACTATTTCCATAATAGGTATAGTTATGGGCTTAGTAATATTTGGAGGTGCAAAAAAAATAGCCAAATTCAATCTAAGGATAGTTAGCTTAATGGGGGCTTTATTTTTATCCTTGGGCCTTTTCATAATCATAAAAAACATCAGCTTAATACCCAACATATTTATAAGCATTATCAAAGGAGCATTTAATTTTAAAAGCTTATCAGGAGGCTTTCTATACACCTTAGTAATTGGCTTTCAAAGAGGAATTTTTGCAAGCGAAGCTGGACTTGGAACTTCCTCCATATCATCTGCAATGACTAATGATAGCGAAGAAAAACAAGGACTAACCCAAGCTTTAGGTATTCATATTACTACGCTTTTAGTATGCACAATAACTGCTATTATCATCATATTAACAGATTATAATAATCTAATTATAAAAGATATTAACGGAATAGAAATTACCCAATACGCCTTTAATTACCATCTAGGAAATATTGGGAATTACCTCCTTATCATTATCGCCATTTTATTTTCATATTCCACAATAATCTCAGGCTATTACTATGGAGAATCCGGCTTAAAATTCTTATTTCCCAAACTTAAAAATAAACATCTAAACATCTTTAAAATACTCTGCATAATTATAACTATGCTAGGGGGTATTATTTCGCCCACATCATTATGGCTTTTTACCGATATCAGTGTAGCTATCCTGATAATTATCAATATTTATGCCTCAATTAAACTAAACAGAGAAATAACTTAATAAAAAAGTGATAAATAACGACTTTTTTTATAGATCATTATATATATAATTATGAAAAAGAGGTGAATATATGCGAAAAAAATTCAAGGTAAAAAAAAGATTTAAAATTAAATATCTATTCTATATATTCCTAATTTATATATCTTTTGTCTATACGTTTTATTTTAGCATCCAAAAAATAAGTGACAATAACAATAAAAAATTTATTAACCTCATATTAAGCGGAGGTAATACCCACTTACTATCTAACTATAAAGTTACAAAGATAGTAAACGAAACCGTTAAATTATTTACAAATATTGATCTTACCAAACCATTAACCGTTATTAACCAAAGTATCTTTAAAAATAAAAATAGCGAAAATATTATAAAAGAAAACCATGGAGATGATTACAGTAATCTAGAAGAACTAAAGAAAATTAGTTTTTATATAGAAGATCCTAATAAGATAGATGAAGATAGTCCCAAAGTATACCTATACAATACCCATCAACTAGAAAACTATAAAAATGATGGCTTAGAAATATATAATATCACCCCTAATGTCCTTATGGCATCCTATATATTAAAAGAAAAATTAAACAAATTAGGCATCCCTACAATAGTAGAAGATACCAATATTACCAATTTTCTACAAATTAATAATTGGGACTATGCCTCATCATACAAAGCTAGTAGATTATTATTACTTGATAAAAAAAGCAAATACGATAGCTTGAAATACTTTATCGATATTCATAGGGATTCTGCAAATAAAACTGCTACCAAAGTAACAATAGATGGAAAAGACTATGCAAAAGTTATGTTTGTAATAGGCTTAGAACACGATAACTACAAAGAAAATATAGAAGTAACAACAAAACTAAACAAAATAATAAAAGATAAATATCCAACCCTATCAAGAGGAATCTACAAAAAAGAAGGTAAAGGAGTAGATGGTATCTATAATCAAGATATTAGCAAAAATACCATTTTAATAGAAATAGGTGGAGTAGATAATAACATAACAGAAGTATTTAATACCCTAGAAGTATTAAGTAAAGCCATATGTGAATTAATAGGTGATAACAATGAATAAATATTTAAAACTATTTGGCCTTTTATTATTAATTTTATTTTTAGTAGTATACGCTGCTGATTATATTGGCTATTATGACCTAATCGCTCATAAAAAAACAGTGCTTACAGAAGAAAAAATGGAAGAATTTGAAAAAGATGTTCAAGATGGAAAAGAAATGGATGCTAAGAAATATTTAGAAGATGTTGAAACTAACTATCGCAATGATTTATCTATTACCTGTAGTAATATTAGCATAAAAGCTAGTAACTATTTTAAAGAAGGAGTAGAAAGTATATTTAAAATAATTGAAAAATTAGTAAGTGATTAAAATAAGACAAATATAAGTAAAATATATCTAAAAATATATACTTTTTAAAAAATTTAAAGTATAATCAACTTAGGTGATAAAAATGAGTATAATTAAAAACATAAAAGGAAGAGAAATATTAGATTCAAGAGGAAATCCTACCGTAGAAGTAGATGTTATGCTAGAAAGTGGCATAGTAGCTACCGCTTCTGTTCCCAGCGGAGCATCTACCGGCATTAATGAAGCCCTAGAACTAAGAGACAATAATAAAGATAGATATATGGGAAAAGGAGTCTTAAAAGCCGTTTCCAATGTCAATGAAATCATAAAACCTAAATTAGTAGGAATGGATGTTTTAAACCAAAGATTAATAGATGAGACCCTACTTAAATTAGATGGCACCGAAAATAAAAGCAAATTAGGTGCTAACGCAATGCTTGGAGTATCTCTAGCGTGCCTAAAAGCAGCCGCTAAATACTCAAACAAAGAATTATATGAATATATCGGTAAAGGAACAATAATCCCAAGACCAATGATGAACATCCTAAATGGGGGAGCTCACGCTGATAACGGACTAGATTTCCAAGAATTTATGATTATTCCCATGACCAAAGACTTTAGAACCAATTTAAGAATGGGTAGTGAAATATTTCATCATCTAAAAAAAATTCTTACCCAAAGTGGATTTAGCACCGGTGTTGGAGATGAAGGGGGATTTGCACCTAACATAAATAGTACCGAAGAAGCCTTAAACTTAATAATAGATGCTATTAAAGCAGCAAATTATATTCCAGGAAAAGATGTCTATCTAGGCCTAGACGTAGCAGCCTCAGAATTTTATAACGATTCTAAATATTCCTTCGAAGGAAAAACAAAAACTAGTGAAGAATTAATCGAATACTATGAATATCTATGCGAAAAATATCCTATTATTTCTATCGAAGATGGAATGGCAGAAGATGATTACCGTGGCTGGAGATTATTAACAGAAAAATTAGGCAAGAAAATTCAACTAGTAGGTGACGATTTATTTGTCACTAACAAAAAATTATTTCAAAAAGGAATTGACCAAAAACTAGGTAATGCCATATTACTTAAATTAAATCAAATTGGCACTGTAACAGAAACCATAGAAACAATATTATTAGCTAAAAAAGCTAGATACAATACAATCATTTCACATAGAAGTGGCGAAACCGAAGATACCTATATTGCAGATTTTGCCGTTGGACTAAACCTAGGCCAAATCAAAACAGGCTCCTTATGTAGAAGTGAAAGAACCGCAAAATATAATAGATTACTTAGAATTTTTGAAAAAATATATAAAAACTAAAGCTCTATTTTTATAGAGTTTTATTAATAGGTGGTGTAATTTATGAGTAGTATCAAAGTAATGAACGAAATACTTGCTAACAAAATTAATGCTGGTGAAGTAGTAGAAAAATGCGTCTCTATTGTCAAAGAACTAGTAGAAAATAGCATCGATGCTGGTAGTGACGATATAAAAATATATTTAAAAGAATCAGGATTAAAAGAAATAAAAGTAATAGATAATGGAATAGGAATGGATAAAGAAGATGCTATCTTAGCCTTTCAAAGACATGCTACATCTAAATTACTAAAAGAAGATGATTTATTTAATATAAATACCCTAGGCTTTAGAGGTGAAGCCCTTCCATCGATCGCCGTTATATCAGAAGTAGTATTAAAAACTACCAAAGATAATGTAAGTACCCTAATACATATAAAAGGTGGCAAACTATTAGAAAACACCTCCTGTGAAGCAAGAAGTGGTACCACCATTACCGTTAGCAATATATTCTATAATACCCCAGCTAGATTAAAATATTTAAAAAGTCCCTATAGCGAACTTGCTAATATTGTAGATTACATAAATAAAATCGCCTTATCATACCCCAACATTAAATTTAAACTAGTAAACGATGACAAAGAATTATTAAATACCGATGGCTCTTCCAATCTTCTTAAAGTAATAAAAGAAATATTTGGACTAGATGTAGCCAAAAGAATGATATACATAAAAGCTGAAAACGAAGACTACGAAATAGATGGCTATATATCATTACCAGAAGTAACAAGAAGAACCAAAAATAATATGATAACCCTAGTAAATGGTAGAGTTATCAAAAATTATGAATTAAATAACACCATAAACGATGCCTATCATACCTTTAAAGAAGATAGTAGATATCCAATTGTTGTATTAAATATTAAAGCAGATCCCGTTTTATTAGATGTTAACATTCATCCTACAAAATTAGATGTCAAATTCAGTAACTTTGAAAATCTAACCGAATTGATTACCCAAAGTATTACCTCTGCTTTAAAAACAAAATTACTAATACCTAAAATAGAGGCTAAAGAAAAAATATCTGTTCCTACCTACGAAGAAATAAAATTAGACTTTAATAGCACAATTGAAGAAGAACAACAAGAATATAAAAAAAATTTAGAAAACTATATTAATGGAAATGATATATTAAAAAAAGAAATAGCAGAAGAAACAGTAGTAGAACAGATCAAAAATAACGAAAAACTAGAAGAACTATATCCTATTGGAATAGCCCTAGGAACATATATTATCTGTGAAAATGATAAAGGAATTTATTTAATAGACCAACACGCAGCCAAAGAAAGAATCAATTACGAAAAATATAAATATATCCTAACTCATCCTAAGCAAGATAGCATATCCTTGCTGATTCCTATCATTTTAGAATATCCACTAAATGAATATATCATAATAAAAGAAAATATAGATTTTATAAGAAGCCTAAATATTGAAATAGAAGATTTTGGTAGCAATAGTTTTAGAATAACCGCTCATCCTACTTGGCTTCCTAGTGGATTTGAAGAAGAAGCCATAAAAAAAATATTAGATCTAATCATCAATAAAGAAAAAGATTTCTCGATAGAAAAATTCAACGACCGCCTAGCTATGACCGTAAGTTGTAAAATGAGTAAAAAAGCTAATACATATTCTAGCATCAGCGAAATGGAAAATCTAATAAAAGATTTAAAAAAATGTAATAATCCTTATCACTGCCCTCACGGAAGACCAACCATTATTCATTATAGTATATATGAGTTAGAAAAATTATTTAAAAGGAGCATCTAGTTATGGAAAATATTAACAACATTAATAAAATGTCAAAAGAAGCAAAAACTTCCTATTTAAAAGATCCTAAAATAAGAAAAGAATATTTATTACCCCAAAATCATTATGAATTTATTTGGTTAGTCCAAGAATTAGAAAATGAAGATATATTATCTTTTTTAGACGAAAACATGACTAATATGTTAGAAAACGATACTAAATTAGAAGGAAAATTAAACGCTATCATCAACTGTGGTAACCCTCAAGTAAACGATTATTTAAAAAATGATAAAGTAATAGAAATGATCAATACTTTTCCCGATTTAGAAATTTATCTTAGCAGTTTAAATTTAAACTTTGGTCAAAGTTACTTCAACTATATTACTAAAAATAATCATCTAGAAAAGTTTGCTAATCTAGGTTCTAATATTCAATTAGAAATAGTTAAAAATATAAATAACTTAAAACTCTTAAAAACTATCCCTATAGCAAACACCTTTTTAAGTGATATAAGTATAGAATGTGCTAGCTATCTAATTAAAGACCCTTATTTCGAAAATATTTTTCTAAATCAAGACATATTTGAAATAGATAGAATGGTAAAAAAAGGACTAGTTATTCCCAATCATTTAATCACTAATAAACTTATTAGTAAGTACATAGGTATACAAGACGTTAATATTTTTTATAATATAATGACTAACTTAGAAACCAATAACCCTTATTTAAAACAAGTAGTAAAAAAACAAATGACCAAAAAGTATCATACCATAATTAATAATGTAGATCCTAACTTAGGTATTTTTAGTGAATATAAAGATTTAATAGAAAAAAACATCAAAGATAAATGCCAGTACAATCTATATTTAAAATTAATTGATGTTGATAATCCTAACGAAAGATTAACTATAATTCAAGATTTTACCATAAAAACAATGTTAGAGATGACCATCAGTTTATGCTATGAAGATTTAACTTATAACTTCTTAAAAAACATCCATATTATTTTAAACTATGTTAGTAATAGTAAAGAAAATATAATTCCTAAAGATAGATTACATATATATAATAAATTATATAACTATTATAATTTAACTATGGAAGAAAGAATAGAATTATTTAATTATTTAATTAATAAGGAAGAAATTATTTGTAAGTTCTATGAAGATTTTAGAACTTGTCTAAATCATGCTTATCAAGATATTAAAGATTCTTGCTATAAAATAGATGAAAACAAATTAAACTATATAGATAACATTCCCATCTATAATTTAGAAGGTGAAAAATTTAAAATGGTTATAAATCATACTAATATATCTAGAGATAAACAAGATTCAAATATTTTCTGGCGCGAAGAAAAAAATTATGTATCCATGAGCCTAATTGGAGATAGTTACTTAAAAACATTTAGAGATCCCAATGACTATGTAATTTTAGGCTTTAATGATTTTAATATAGATAATATTATGCATCTTTATAAGTCTGATTCATATAGCCAAAAAGAATATGGCAGTAATAGAGTACCCACTGTTGAAAATTCTGATAATTTACTAAAAATTACTGAAGGATATAACGAAATTTTAATGAAAGAAAGTAGAAAATTAAAACCTAGTTATGTTGTATGTTATGACACTATTAAACAAGGAGATATTCTAACAAGTAGACATTTTGGCAATATTCCTCTAATAGTAATTAATACCCAAAAATATAATACCAGCATAACCAATATAAATCCTGAAAAAGATACATATATAACCCCAGTAGAAGCATATATAATAGATAGTTACAAAAGAAAATAAAATAAAAAAATTAATATTTGACAAAATAAATAATATTTGTTATGATAGTGCCACTTAAAAGGGGGGATACTATGAGTTACGAAACTATGAGAATGGAACAACTAACTTCAGCCTTAAGAGACACAGATAGCCTAACATATGCTATTCGCGCCTTAAACGATAATATCGATAAACTTGAAGATTTAGCCGAAGAATTAGGCAAATTTAATGAAAATATTATCATTTTAGAAAGACTAGCAATGGCTATTGAAAAACAAAACGAATTGTTAGAACAAAGTACCAAACCTAAAATTCGTACCCTAACTAACGAACCATCAGTATTTAACGTAACAGTAACAAATAACAAAAAGAGTGAATAATTCACTCTTTATTTTGGTAGGTGAAATTATGATAATAGTATTAACAGGACCAACAGGAGTTGGTAAAACAAAACTATCCATCGCATTAGCAAAAAAATATCAAGCAGAAATTATTAACGCCGATGCTATGCAAGTATACAAAGATTTAAATATCGGAACTGCTAAAATTACTGAAGAAGAAAAAGAAAATATTCCTCATCATCTTCTAAGCTTCATAAATATTTCTACCCCTTATTCCATTTACAATTATCAAAAAGATGCAAGAAATATCATTGATAAACTAGAAAAAGATAATAAAAATATTATCCTAGTAGGAGGAAGCGCCCTATATATAAAAGCAGCTCTATATAATTACACATTTCATAACAGCAAAATTGATAACACATATGAAAACGTATCTACAGAAAAGTTATATCAACAATTAAAAAAATTAGACCAAAACATCAAAATAGATCAAAATAACAGAAGAAGGGTAGTAAGAGCATTAAATTATTATTTAGAAAACAATACCAGCATAAGCGAAAACAAAAGTGGAGATGAACTAATATATAAAAACACCATATTTATAGGACTAACCACCCCAAGAGAAAATTTATACAATATAATAAATAAAAGAGTAGACAAAATGATTAACGATGGTCTATTAGAAGAAGTAAAATATTTCTACGATAATAGCCTAATTACCAAACCATTACTAACAGGTATAGGCTATAAAGAATTAATAAGTTACCTAAACCAAGAAATATCCTTAGAAGAAGCAATTAATCTAATTAAGAAAAACTCAAGAAATTATGCCAAAAGACAATATACATTCATGAGAAATAAAATGAATATCAAATGGTTCGATGTAGACTTTAATAATTTTTCCAATACCATAAGTGATGTTTCTAACTATATTGATACTCTAAGATAAATAATATATTAATTGATAGTTAGTTAAAATGTAAGACATTTGTTTAATTTATCACAATTACTAAAAGTATAAGCAGAATATCAACATGTATTCTGTTTTTTTTAATCCCACTTCAAATAGATAATAATTATAAATTTTTTTAATACTATAAATAATTAAGTATTAAAAATATAAAAAATATGATATAATCAATATAGAGTAATAAATAAAGGGTGATATTATGGCTAGTCTATCAAAATATTTTATTCAAGATGAATCTAATTTATTAGCGCGCAATGATTGTATTGTCTTTGGAAATAATTATCGTTTTTCTGTTTTAACAGAAAGACTAATTAGATTAGAATATAGTCCAAGTGGTAAGTTTGAAGATCGAGCTAGTGAATTAGTTATAAATAGAAACTTTCCTAAGCCTAATTTTACCTATCAAAAAAATAAAGGTATCTTAGAAATTAAAACTAGATATTTCACCTTAAATTATTTAGAAAATAAACCATTCAAAGGTAGTAAGGTAACACCAGGGAATACCTTAAATATTAAATTAAATAATACTAATAATTTTTGGTATTATAATCACCCAGAAGCCAAAAACATACCCGCTACTACTATCAGTCTAGATGATTTTAACGGTAAATTAAATAAAGGGTTATTCTCCCTAGATGGTTTTGCCTCTATTGACGATTCTAAGTCTTTAGTAATCGATAATGACCAATATGTATCTAGAAATAATGATAATATTGATATATATGTATTTTTATATAATAAAGATTTTGGCTCTTGCCTAAAAGATTATTTTGCTTTAACTGGAAAGCCTTCATTAATCCCAAGATATGCCTTAGGTACTTGGTGGTACAAAAACGAAGCATATAATACAGAAGATATCTTACAAATAAAAGATAATTATCATACTAATAATTTACCATTATCAGTAATATTGTTAGGAGATAAATTAAGTAATAGAGCATATAATATTAACCAAAATCTAATTCCTGATATAGATAGTCTTATTAAAAATTTAAATAATTCTAATATCAAATTAGGCCTTACTATTAAACCGGATGTTTTAATCACTCCTGATGATGAAAACTATAATACTGTAAAAAATGCCTTAAATATAACTAAAGATAAAGATATATCCCTATTACCATTTGATAATACTAAATTAGGAATATACTTTAAACTATATATTAAAAAGTTAATAGAAAAAGGTATCGATATATTTTATATTGATTATCTAAATTACAAAGATATAAATTCCCTATGGCTTTTAAATCATTACCATTATGCAATTGGTAATAGCGAGATTAAAAGAAACTTAATATTAAGTCGTAACGCTTCTATTGCCGCCCATCGTTATCCAATCTTATTCTCTGGTAAAACCAAAGTATCGTGGGAGACATTAAACTATCTACCATTTTATAATTCACAATCTTCAAATATTGGCATCTCTTTTTGGGCTCATGCCATAGGTGGTTATTGTGATGGAATAGAGGACAAAGAATTATATATAAGATATATTGAATTTGCCACCTACAGTCCAATATTTATAATAGCAAGCGAAGCAGGAAAATACTATAAAAGAGAACCTTGGATTTATGATATGGGTAGTTTAAAAATAATAGAAGAATATATGAATACTCGTAATAAATTAATCCCATATATTTATAGTGAATCATATAATTATTATGAAAATGGAATACCATTAATTCAACCATTATATTACAAAAATCCAGAAATATATGATGAACCAATATATAAAAATGAGTACTATTTTGGTAAAAACTTCTTAATTGCTCCTATAACTAAGAAAAAAGATTTAGTTATGAATAGAGTAGTTCAAAGATTATTCATCCCAAAAGGTACCTGGTATGATTTTAAAACCGGTAAAAAATTCCCCGGTGGTAAATACTATGTAAGCTTTTATAAAGATGAAGATTATCCTGTATTCTGTAAAGCTGGAAGTATTATTCCACTTTCTCTAAATAGCAAAGAAATATCCGTACCAACAGATATGGAAATTCATATCTTCCCAGGTGAATCAGGACAATATAATCTATATGAAGATGATGGTATCACTAATTTATATAAAGAAGGATACATTTTAAATACTTCCATAGAATATAATTACCTAGCCAATAACTATACCTTAATAATGCGACCTGTAGCGGGTAAAACCGGAATTATATGTGATGCTAGAAATTATAAATTAAGATTTAGAAATACCAAAAAAGCAGATGAAGTAATCGTCTATATCGATAATGAGAAACAAGAAAATATTAATACCTATACTAGTGATACTGACTTTATAATTGAAATTAACGATGTTAAAACAACTTCTCAATTAACGATTAATTGTAAAGGTAAAGATATTGAAATAGATGCTGTAAGATTAATCAATGAAGATATTAGCAGTATCCTAATGGATCTTGAAATAAAGACAAATCTAAAAGAAAAAATCGATGCTATTCTTTTCAGCGATTTAACTATTAAGAAAAAAAGAATAGAAATAAGAAAATTAAAAAATGCTGGTTTAGATAAAAAATTTATAAAAATGTTTATCAAACTACTTGAATATATTAACGAAATATAATATAATTACAAATAAGAAATTTAAATGCGCATTATTAGGAGTAGTAATAATTAATTATTATAAAGAAAGTTAGTGGCTGATGAAAACTAATTAATAATGATTATGAACTTGCCTAATTGTTAAGTGCAATCGGATAAAACCGTTATTAAAATTAAGAAACAAGGTAGGATGGTACCGCGATAATTCGCTCCTTAAGTAATTATGGAGCGTTTTTATTTGTATGAAGGAGGAATTATGCGTCTAATATTAGAATTTATAATTGTATTTATAGTTTTATATATAGTAAATAAACTATTATTTACTAAAAAAGTAAAAAAAGGTAAAAAAAATAAAGATAAAATGCGACCTGAGATAATGTATCTAGTAACATTATATAAACTGGATATAAAAAAAATTGATATAAATAAATTAAACAATCAAATAGTATGGGTAAATACCATTATTATGAGTATTATCTATATGATTTGCTGTTATTTAATAAAAGGTTTCATCTTCCAAATCCTAATCGGTTTTGTTTTATTAATTTTATTAATAATTATTGCCTATGGACTATTAGGCAGATATTATATGAAAAGAGGTAATGACAATGTATAATTTTAAAAAAGTAGAAAAAAAATGGGCCAAATATTGGCAAGAAAATGAAACATTTAAAACTGATGTTTGGGATTTTTCCAAACCCAAATATTATGTATTGGATATGTTCCCATACCCATCTGGTGTAGGACTACACGCAGGTCATCCAGAAGGATATACTGCTACTGATATTGTAGCTAGAATGAAAAGAATGCAAGGATACAACGTTCTTCATCCTATGGGATGGGATGCCTTTGGACTTCCTGCAGAACAATATGCAATCAATACCGGTAATCATCCAAGTAGTTTTACCAAAAAAAATATTGAAACATTCAAAAACCAATTAATGTCATTAGGTTTTTCATACGATTGGAGCAAAGAAATATCCACCGCAGATCCTGAATTTTATAAATGGACTCAATGGATATTTAAAAGATTATATTTAAGCGGTCTAGCTAAATACAAAGATATGCCCGTAAACTGGTGTGAAGAATTAGGAACAGTACTATCCAATGATGAAATAATAGACGGTAAAAGCGAAAGAGGAGGTTACCCAGTTGTTAGAAAAAATATGAAACAATGGGTTATCGATATTCCTGCATATGCTGAAAAATTACTAGATGGACTAAATGAAATAGATTGGCCAGAATCAACCAAAGAAATACAAAGAAATTGGATTGGTAAAAGTATTGGAGCTACAATCGATTTTAAAGTAGAAAACCATAATGCTACCTTCACAGTATTTACAACTAGATGCGACACCTTATTCGGTGCCACTTACTGTGTTTTAGCACCAGAACATAAATTAGTAAGTGAAATTACTAGCGATGAACAAAAAGAAGCTGTTACTAACTATCAAAAAGAATGTGAAAAAAAATCAGAACTAGAAAGAACAGATCTAAATAAAGACAAAACCGGCGTCTTTACAGGAGCATATGCTATTAACCCAGTCAATAGCAAAAAAATCCCAATTTGGATTAGTGACTATGTTTTATCTAGTTATGGAACAGGGGCAATTATGGCAGTTCCTGCTCACGATGATAGAGACTATGAATTTGCCAAAAAACATAATATTGAAATTATCCCAGTAATAGAAGGAGGAGATATTACCAAAGAAGCATACCTTGGTGATGGTAAGCATATTAACTCTGACTTCTTAAATGGCTTAAACAAATCTCTTGCTATAGATAAAATGTTAGACTATTTAACTAAAAATAATATAGGTGCCAAAAAGATAAACTATCGTCTTCGTGAATGGATATTTGCAAGACAAAGATACTGGGGAGAACCGGTTCCTGTTATCCATCTAGAAAATGGGCAAATACACCTACTAGAAGATAATGAACTACCACTTATTTTGCCAGAACTAGAAGATTACAAATCAAAAAATGGAACTGCTCCATTAGCAAACGATCCTAGTTGGACTAATGTTACAATAAACGGTATTAAAGGAGTAAGAGAAACCTCAACTATGCCTGGTTCAGCTGGCTCATCTTGGTATTACCTACGTTATATTGACCCTAATAACACCACTTCATTTGCTAACTACGAATTACTAAAACACTGGATGCCAGTAGATTTATATATTGGAGGACCAGAACACAGTGTTGGCCATTTGCTTTATTCTAGAATGTGGAATAATTACCTATATGATGAAGGCCTAGTTCCATACAAAGAACCATTTAAAAAATTAGTTCACCAAGGAATGATATTAGGAGAAAATGGTTTAAAAATGGGTAAAAGACATCCAGAATACGTTATTAATCCTACCGATATAGTATCAAGCCACGGTGCCGATGCCTTAAGACTATATGAAATGTTTATGGGACCAATCGAAGCTGATAAACCTTGGAGCAATTCTGGAATAGATGGAGCCAAAAAATTTATAGATAGAATATATCGTATTTTTGAAAGCGGTAAAGTAGTAGAACAAAACAACCATAACCTAACCAAGATATATCATCAAACAGTAAAAAAAGTTACTGAAGATTTTGAAAACCTAAACTTCAACACCGCTATTTCTCAGTTAATGGTATTTGTCAACGCCGTATACAAAGAAGACCAAATTCCAAAAGAATACGCTATAGGATTTACTAAATTACTAAGTCCAGTATGTCCTTTCCTAGCAGAAGAAATATGGAGTATGTTAGGTAACTCTAGTACCATTACCTACGAACCTTGGCCAACATATAATGAAGAAGAATTAAAAGAAGATACCTACACCATAGCAGTCCAAGTGAACGGCAAATTAAGAGCAACCATAGAAGTAAATAATAACGAAACAGAAGAAGAAATCAAAAACAAAGCCTTAAACCAACCTAAC
>JAEDMO010000030.1 GCA_016302935.1 Bacilli bacterium
TGTCATATTTTCTTTAGTATAATAGGTTATTTGGCCTAGTATTATTTGATAGGGAGGTACTTATGAAATATAATGGGCTTAGTGATAAAGAGGTTATAGAAAAAAGAAAGAAGTATGGGGATAATGGGCTTAGTAGGAAAAAACAAGATACTTTCTTTAAAATGTTTGTAGAAACGTTAGGAGATCCAATTATAAAAATTTTACTTATAGCTCTTTCTATTAAGATTATTTTTTTGTTTAAGGATTTTGATTTTTATGAAACTATTGGAATTGTTCTAGCGATTATTATTGCTTCTTTTATATCGACAATATCAGAGTATGGGTCTGAGAAGGCTTTTGAAAGATTGCAAGAGGAATCTTCTAAGATAAGGGTGCGGGTAATTAGAAATTCTAAGGTTGTTTTGGTTGATGTTTCAGACATAGTATTAGATGATATTGTTCTTTTATCTTCAGGGGATAAGGTTCCTGCTGATGGGATTATCTTAGAGGGAACGATTTCTTTGGATGAATCTTCTTTGAATGGTGAGGCTAAGGAAGTTTATAAATCTTCTTCTACTTCTAATAAAGTTTATAGAGGTACAGTAGTTTATGATGGTGAGGCTTTGATTAGGGTAGATGCGGTTGGTGATAAGACTTTTTATGGTAATTTGGCTAGTGAAATTCAAGATAAGGAACCTATTTCACCTCTTAAATTAAGACTAACTAAGTTAGCTAAGACTATTAGTATTTTTGGGTATATATTTGCAATATTGGTAGCTTTAGGTTATTTGTTTTCGGTAGTATTTATTGAAAATAATTTTGATATAGATAAAATTGTTGCTACTATTAGTAATGGACGAGTGATGTTTGGACATATTTTATATGCCTTAACTTTGTCTGTTACATTAATTGTAGTTTCGGTACCAGAAGGATTACCTATGATGATTACACTTGTGCTTTCTTCTAATATGAGGAGAATGTTAAAGAAAAATGTTTTGGTAAGAAAATTAGTTGGGATTGAGACTGCAGGAAGTTTAAATATTTTATTTACCGATAAAACTGGAACTTTGACTAAGGGGAAATTGGAGGTTATTGGGTTATATTTGCCTAATAAGGTTTTTATTAATAATGTTATGGAGTTATCTAGTTATCGTAATTATTATGATTTGGTAATACCTAGTTTGTTATATAATAATGATAGTGTATATGATTTTGATAATAATAGGGTTATTGGTGGTAATATTACTGATAGAGCTATTATGGATTTTATTAAGATGAAGAAGGGGGATGAGTATAAGGTTACCGATAAGGTATCTTTTGATAGTAAGAATAAGTATATGATTAGTGTAGTTAAGGGAGCTAATAATTTGAGATTAATAAAGGGAGCTCCTGAAGTTATTATTAATGCTTGTAATACTTATTATGATGCTAATGGTGATAAGAAAATTTTTAAAAATAAGGATGAGATGTTTAAGAAGGTAGATGATTATACTAAAAATGGAATTAGAGTTTTAGCACTGGCGGTTAGTGATGATGTTTTAAATTTAAGAAGTTTTAGAAATGTTTCTTTTTTAGGTTTGGTTATGATTAAAGATGAGGTTAGGAAGGAAGCTATAAGCGGATTAGAGATGGTTAAGGCAGCTGGAATTCAAACGGTTATGGTTACTGGTGATAATAAGAATACAGCTTCTGCTTTGGCTTTTGAGTTAGGGTTACTTAGTAATGATGATGATATTATTTTAACTAGTGATGAGTTAGCTAAGATGAGCGATAAAGATGTAAAAAAAATATTGCCAAAATTGAAAGTGGTAGCAAGGAGTTTGCCACATGATAAAAGTAGGCTGGTAAATGTGGCTAGAGATTTGGATTTGGTAGTGGGGATGACTGGTGATGGTGTTAATGATGCACCAGCTTTAAAAAAGGCTGATGTTGGATTTGCAATGGGTAGTGGGACTGAAGTTGCTAAGGAAGCTTCTAATATTGTAATACTAGATGATAATTTTATGTCGATCGTTAATGCTATTTTATTTGGAAGGACTATTTTTAAAAGTATTAGAAAGTTTATTATTTTTCAACTTTCTGTTAATATATGTGCGGTTATGGTTAGTTTGATAGGTCCTTTTATTGGTATTGATCAACCAGTAACGGTTATACAGATGCTTTGGATTAATATGGTTATGGATACTTTAGCAGGTGTTGCTTTTGCCTATGAGCCTCCATTAATAGAATATATGAATGAAAAGCCAAAGAAGAAAGGGGAACATATTGTCAATAAGTATATGTTTAATCAAATAATTGTAATGGGTTTATATACATCTTTGCTCTGTCTTTTGTTTTTAAAATTACCTAGTATAAGTAATTTATTTGAGCAAAATGGTGGACATTTAATGACGGCTTTTTTTGGTTTGTTTATATTTTGTTCTATTTTTAATAGTTTTAATGCTAGAACACATAGGATTAATATTTTTTCAAATATATTTAAAAATAAGGCTTTCTTGATAGTTATTTTGTTTATAGTAATAATACAGATATATTTAATTTATTATGGTGGTGAAGTTTTTAGGACAGTTGGACTTAGTTTATATGAATTTAATATGATGATTTTGATTTCTATGACTGTGATACCTGTTGATTTTTTTAGAAAGGTATTACTTAGGTTAAGGGGAATCAAAGGGGGAGTTTAAAAAAAGTTTATGAAATTATCATAAACTATTTTTCTTTTATTAATTTTCTTAAGGCTTCTAGAATGACTACCATAGCCCAAGTATCTTGTTTACAGTAAGTTATTAGGGCTTGATATTTAAAGTTAAATTCTTCTTTACTCATTTTAGGATAATTAGCATATTCTACTATGGCTTCGGTACCATTTTTAACATCTAGATTGGCGTAGCTTAGATCACTGAATACGGGAAGTGTTTTTTTAATAGAAAATGAACCACTTAATCTTTTATCATAAAAGTTAAATACTTTGGCATCTTCTTCTTCATAACCAAGTTCTTCATACATTTTAGAATTGGTATCTACTAACCATAAAAGGTCGAATCCTCTTTTGTATAGTTTTAATAAATCTTCTTTATATTTGGGGAAGATAGATGCTAGTTCTTTGATACGTCCTTTTTCAAAAGCAACATTTTGGGCGAATAGTGTTCCTTTATTGGGATCCATATATTTTAGCATCGCTTTAATTAGTTCTTCTCTTTCATCTTCGTGTGATTTAGCAAGAAAGACAAAATTATCTTTATCATTATCACATATTCCAGGAGCATTTTCTATATGAAGTGAAAATTCAAAAGGGGATTGAATATATGGCCATTCTCCTTTAAAGCGTGGGACAGGGCAAGGGAATGTTTCAAAATCTAAGTGATATATGGGGTATTCTAATTGTTCTAGGCCTAATTTTAATTTTTCTTTATTAATATATGGTGTTTCTTTAATTAAGGCATCTCTTTGCAAGTGATGTGTTTTTCTTGTTATCCAATTTTCTGGAATATCTAACATATTAATATATCCTTCGTTAATTAACTCTAATCCTTTTATTCTAGTTCCATCTTCTTTAACAAAACCTTGACCATTTTTAATATAGTTTAAAGATGAATTTTTTTTAGGTATCATAGAACCACAGATGGTGTTAAAAAATTTACATTGGTTTTTTGTTTTGTATTCACAGTAAGGACCAAGCTTGCAAGGGGATGCATCTAGATTGGTTAGATGTTCTTCTAGTAATTTATCATCAGTGGCTACAACATTATGTAATTCTTCTACTAATTTAGTTACATTAAAGAAAGTTATTAATTCATTACCATTATCATCGGTATTATATATAGGTTTATTATCTTCGTAGGTTCCATCAAAGATATATTCGTGGTTTAATACGGCAAGATAATAATTTATTTTTTTATTGGTAGTCAGTTCTTTATTTTGAGCTATTGCATTTTCAATAAAGTATCTTTGAACTGCAATATCATAAATATATTTACCCAGTTTATAACGATTTAATAGTTTACTACGTTGGTCTTGATATTTTTTTAATGGCATATAATCTTCAATGTTACAATTTTCTAGTTCATCTTTTAAATAATTAATATTATTAATACGAGTCCAGATAGAATGGCGGGGTTGATTAGGGTGGGATGAAGATAGTTTCATGTATTTATTAGAAGTGGTCGCTTTTACTTCTATTATATTGATATCAGTATCATTTTCATTATATATATCTAGATAGCAAAGATATTTAAGACCATTTTTCGTAAAGGTAAAACATTTTTGATCTTTGGTATCAATTGCAAAGATACTATTACCTTTAAAGGTTTTTTTTACAATTTTGGCAGTTTCTATTTCTACTTGTTTGTAATAATCTAACATAGCTTCTAGTTGAGGGTCTATTTTATCAATTAAATCTATGTCATTGCCTTCTTCATCTTCATCATACATACCTGATATTAATTCAAGTAGTTTATCAAATTTCTCTTCATCTTGATATTCTTTATAGGTAATATCTGCGTTTAATCTTTCTTTTTTTATGTTGTCTAAGGAACAGTATCTTGGACATCTTGTATAGTTTATAAATGTTGTTTTGGATATAGTCATATTATCACCTAGGTAAATTATAGCATATTTTTTTCTTTAAAAAAACAATAACTCTCGCTATTGTTTTTGATCATAACCTTTTTTCTTATATTCATCATATAATTCTTTAAATCTTTGAAAGTGAACAACTTCTCTTTGTCTTAAGAAAAGAAGTGGTCCAATAACATCGGGATCATCGGTTAGGGTTATTAAGTTTTCATATATTGCTCTTGCTTTTTCTTCTGCTGCCATATCTTCTGATAAATCTGCAACAGGATCGCCGGTTGTAGCAAAGTAACTTACGGTAAATGGAACGCCGTTAGAGTCTGTTGGATATAAGGCTTTGCCGTGTTCTGCATAGTGACTTTCGAGGCCTGCTTTTTTGATTTCTTCTAAGGTAGCATCTTTCATTAATTGATATATCATAGTACAAATCATTTCTACGTGGGCTAGTTCTTCGGTTCCTAAATCGGTAAGTAGGGCTTTACCTTTATCATCTGGCATAGTATATCTTTGATTTAAGTAGCGTAGTGAGGCTGCTAGTTCGCCGTTGGCACCACCGTATTGAGTGACAAGAAATTTTGCCATTCTTAAATCTTTTTTCTTAATATTAATTGGATATTCTAAAGTTTTAACATATTTCCACATATTATTGTACCTCCCAAGGCCAAGGACTGTTATCCCATATCCAAGTATTTACATTACTTGGAGCATCATCTATAGTTAGAGGGCCATATTTACTTTCATATTCCATAGATGCTTGTTTTTCAAGATTACGGTAGTTATTAAATATTTTAACAACATTTTCATCATCAGGATAATTATCTAGATAAAGATTTAAATCAATCATCGCAAAACGATATTGTCTTACTTTGTTTAGTAATGTTTCACGCTCATTAGTGGGTTCTATTTCTCTTGGTTTATAGTTTTTATATGGATTATATAAATTTTCAAACATATTACCACGCATAAAGCCTATTTTAGAATCTAATTTGTATGTTGGTTGTGGTATATTGGTTAAATTAGGATTATTATTTAAAAAGGTATTTTGAAAATTCATATCGCTCATATAATTATAGTAATTATCATAATTGTTCATTTTTTCACACTCCTAACATATGGTATGATAACTAGGTTATAGTGTATAGGCTTATGGCTAGTTTTTAGTTAATCATTATTTTTTAATTTTATATTTTTTAAAAAAATATGATATAATTAGATAAATAAGGTAATGGAGGATATATAAGTATGTTGAAAGAAGAGTTTTTAATTAGAATATTAGCTTGTTTTGTTCTTAGTTTTTTAGTTGGAATAGAAAGGCAATATAGAAGAAGAAGTGTAGGGCTTAGAACTACTATATTGGTTAGTATGGGAGCTTTTTTATATGTCAGTTTTTCTTTTTACGTTCATGCTGGTGATTTAACTAGAATAGCTGCTCAAGTAGTTACTGGTATTGGTTTTTTAGGTGCTGGAGTTATTATTAAGGATGGTATTAATGTAAGAGGACTTACTACTGCTGCTACTTTGTGGTGTGATGCTGCGATTGGAATTTTATGTACTGGTGGCTTTTTGTTTGAAGCGATAGTAGGTACTTTAATTGTTCTTTTTGCAAATATTATATTAAGATTTATTAATCAAAAGTTAAAAGTTAGCAAGGGTGGAAAGATTATATACAATAGATATGTATTGAAGCTTAAATGTACAGATAATAGTGATTTAGTTAAAGATAAGATAAATAATATTATGAGTAATAAAAAAATTATAGTAAATGG
This sequence comes from Bacilli bacterium, assembly GCA_016302935.1. Classification (GTDB taxonomy): domain Bacteria; phylum Bacillota_I; class Bacilli_A; order RF39; family UBA660; genus JAEDMO01. The sequence goes on from JAEDMO010000030.1 coordinate 6,318, forward strand.
TATAGAAAATAGTATTTTGGATAATGGTCAGATTCTTACTATGATTTGTTTTGATTTGGAAGAGTCTAAATCTTCTTTAGTTAATGATATTGTTCGTTCATTTGAAATTTCTAAAGAGGTTTTATCGTTTTCTTTAAATAAGGAAGAGGCTATTTGTGAGATGGATGAGGAAGAGCTTTAAAAAATTATTTTGGACTTATTAAAGGTAAAAATATAATTATGGTGATTATTTAATGTGAATAAAGAAAGGAATGATTAAAAATGAAAAAAATTACTTATGTAACTGGTAATTGGGCGAAAATAGATAGTGCTAAACAAATATTGGAACCACTTGGATTTACTATTGATAATGTTAAAATGGATACTTTAGAAATTCAAGCTGATGATACTTCAGAAGTGGCAAAATATTCTGCTAAATGGGCTAGTGAAAAACTAAAATGTGCAGTTTTAAAAAATGATTCTGGATTATTTGTTGAGGCTCTAAATGGGTTTCCCGGGGTATATACTCACTATGTAGATGATACTATCGGTGAAGATGGACTATTGAAATTGTTAGATGGGGTTGAAAATAGAAAGGCATATTTCAAAGAAGTTCTAGCATATTGTGAATATGGTGGTGAACCGGTGACCTTTACTGCAATAACTCCTGGTACAATAGCTAAAGAAAAAAATGGTTCTTATGGATGGAGTTGGGATTTTATCTTTATTCCTGATGGCGAAAATAAAACCTTAGGTTGTTATCCTGACAACGAGAGGTGGAAATTTTGGAGTTTAGATGCATACAAGCAATTGGCAGAGTACCTAGATAATAAAAAATAATATGTATGTAATATATGAAGAAATTTATATAGTAATATATTTAATGAATCGATAGCATTGACAATTTTGTAAATGGATATTATGTATGATTAGAAAAGGAAAAGCTTTAAAAAGTGATTGCATTTGCTATACATATATGATATAATTTTATTAGTAATCATTACTAATAAGGAGTAGTTATGAGGAATACTAGGCAGAAGAAATTAATATATGATATTATTGTTAATAGTTATACACATCCAACTGCTTTAGAGATATATGAGGAAGCTATTAATGTTATTCCTGATATTAGTTTGGGAACAGTTTATAGGAATTTAAATATGTTAGTGGATAATGATTCTATTGTTAGAATTAAAATGCCTGATGGTATTGATAGATATGATAAATGTTTGGAACATGCTCACATAATATGTAGTAATTGTGGGCATATCGAAGATTATTTTGATTATTCTATTAGATTTAATAATTTGAATGGTTTCTCAATAACTGGCTATAACTTAAAATTTTATGGTAAATGTAATGATTGTATAAAGAAAGGAAAGATGAATATGGAACTTAAAGGTTCAAAAACAGAACAAAATTTAATGACAGCATTTGCTGGAGAAAGTCAAGCAAGAAATAAGTATAATTATTTTGCTTCTAAGGCTAAGAAAGATGGTTATGAACAAATAGCCGCTATATTTGAAGAAACTGCTAATAATGAAAAGGAACACGCTAAGATATGGTTTAAATTACTTCAAGGTGGTAAAATTGGCGATACTATGAATAATTTAAAAATGGCTGCTGAAGGCGAAAATTACGAATGGACAGATATGTATGCAACATTTGCTAAGGAAGCTAAAGAAGAAGGATTTGATCGTATTGCATTTTTGTTTAGTGAAGTTGCTAAAATAGAAAAAGAACATGAAGAAAGATATAAAAAATTAATTAGTAATATTGAAGAAGGATTAGTATTTTCTAGTGAAGGTGATACTGTTTGGGTATGCCGTAACTGTGGTCATGTAGTAATTGGTAAGAAAGCTCCTAGTGTATGCCCAGTTTGTGAACATCCAGAAAGTTTCTTTGAAAGAAAAGCTAATAATTATTAATAAAGTGAATCTACTTACTATTAGTAAGTAGATTTTTTTTAAAGATTATATTTGTATTTATTAATTTGGTTGTATTATTAAAAAAATTATTTTATAATGTTTATAGTTTTAGGAGTGATATTTATGGTGGAGCTTTTAGTACCTGCTGGAAATATGGAAATGTTATATCAAGCGGTTTGTAATGGAGCCGATGCGGTATATTTAGGGGGGAAGCATTTTGGAGCAAGAGCTTATTCTTTAAATTTTTCAAATGATGAGATGATTTCTGCTATTAATTACTGTCATACATATGGTGTTAAGGTATATGTTACTGTTAATACGATAATTTTTGAAAGTGAGACAAGTGAGTTTTTAGAATATGTAGAGTTTTTGTATAAAAATAATGTAGATGCGGTTATTATGCAGGATATTGGAATGATCGATATGGTGCATAAGTGTTTTCCTAATTTAGAAATACATGCTTCTACACAGTGTCATAATCATAATGAAGAAGGGGTAAAGTTTTTAGAAAAACTTGGAGTAAAGAGAGTCGTTTTAGCAAGAGAGATGTCTTTGGATGAAGTGAAGAAATTAGATACAAATTTGGAAAAAGAAATATTTGTCTATGGTGCTTTATGTGTTAGTTATTCTGGATTATGTTTGTTTAGTAGCTTAAACGGAGGAAGAAGTGGAAATAGGGGGTGCTGTGTTGCTTGCTGTAGGCTACCTTATAAGTTAGTTAAAAATGATACTTATATTGATACCAAGGGGGACTATTTGCTTAGTACTAAAGAATTAAATACTCTTAGTAATTTAAGGGAAATATTAGCTAGTGGAGTAACTAGCTTAAAGATAGAAGGAAGAATGAAGAGCCCTTTTTATGTCTGTTATGTTACTAGAATATTTAGAAGATTAATAGATGATTATTATAGTGGTAAGGATTTAGTAATTAGCGAAGAGGAGATTAAAAATTTAAAAGTTTTATTCAATAGGGAATTTACAAGTGGTTATTTATTTAATGATGATGTTATTAATATTGATTCATCTAATCATATAGGTATTTTAATTGGGAAGGTAATTTCAGTTGATAATAAGTATATTAAAATTTTGCTTAGTGATGATATTTATCAAGAAGATGGTATTAGATTTAAAAATAGTAATTTGGGAATGACTGTTAATAAGATTTATAATGAAAAAGGATTGTTAATAAATAGTGCTAAAAAGGGGGATGTAATTTTAGTTGATAATAAGGTAGAACTTAATTGTAATGATGATGTTTTTAAGACTATAGATAATAAATTGAATAAGCAACTTGAAAAATATGAAGCCAAAAAAATAAAGATAACAGCCAAAGTGGTGGCTAAGGTTAATGAAAATTTAAAAATTAGTTTTATGGATAATGATGGTAATGAGGTTTTAGTAGAAGGGTCAGTTATTTCTAAGGCGCAAAATAGAATAACTTCAAAAAATGAGATATTAGAAAAAATATCTAAACTTGGTAATACACCATTTAAGTTGGTAGCTTGTGATTTTGTTTGTGATGATGATGTTTTTATTCCTTTGAGCGAAATTAATAATTTAAGAAGGAATTTGGTCGCTTTGCTAATAGATGAGCGTATTTCTTTGAAGAGGGATATTATTATTAATAAGGTTAGTGCTTGTGAAATTAAAAAGAATAATATTGTTAAAATAGGAGCTTTGGTAAGATGCGAAGAACAATTACAAGCACTTATTGACAATGGTGTTGATTATGCATATGTTGATAATTATGATCTTTATTTAAAATATAAGGATAAGATTAATATTTACTATAGATTGCCTAAGGTTATTACGAGTTTTGCTGATTATAATGATGAGAATATTTTAGTAACTGAGGTGGGCGCTTTAAATAGGTATCATTTAAATAATAATATTGTTGTTGATTATAGTGTACCGGTTTTAAATAATAGAACTATCGATTTGCTTACAAAGTTTAATGTAGATAGGATTACTATATCACCAGAGATGGATATTTTAGAATATAAAAATTTGTCAACTAGTAAGTTAGAAGTTATCGTTTATGGTAGGTTAGAACTTATGACGATGAAGTATTGTCCTTTAAAGCAACTTTTAAATAATTGTGCTAATTGTAGTAAGGATAATAATAAGTATTATTTAGAAGATAAAATGGGAAATCGTTTTAGAATTCTTAGGGATAATTGTTTAACTACTATTATGCACTTTAAAAATATCTGCAATATCGATAATATTAGTTATTATAAAGAAGTTGGTATTACTAATTATCGTTTGGATTTTTTAGATGAGGATTATGATTTGGTTGATAAAACAATAAAATATGTTAAAAATGTTTTAAGTATGTTATAATGATTATGGAAAATGATATAATGAATAATTATTTCAAATGGAGGGTGTTTATATGTTTGATATTATTTTTGTTATTACTGGTATATTTATAGGGTTTACGTTTGTTTTTGTTATTTTAATGTTTGTTAGTCCTAAATTAAGAGGAAAACTTATGAGTAGGCAAGTTAAGGCGCTTAAGCATATGACGGATTATAGTAAGAAGGATTTTGAGGATATTAATTATAATGTTGCTGATGCTTCTATGAATGCTAATA
>JAEDMO010000031.1 GCA_016302935.1 Bacilli bacterium
TAAAAAAAGTCAATATTTATTGATCTTTTTTACAATTAAAACTTAAATAAACCAAATATCTTACCCTTATTTTCGTTAACTTCTTTTACCTGTTTAACAAAACCAAGCTTTGATAAAAATGGATTTATATAATTTTCATTGTTCTTTCTCTCATCTAGTGGCGGCATATTGTAAAACACCTTCGTATTTGCTTCATATTCAAAATCAAGAACATCCTTAGAAGTAAGCAAACTCTTATTAAGAACTATCTTCTTGCCAGCCATCTTATTAAATACTCCTCTGTTAACCATTAATAGTTTATTTAATTTTATAACAGAAGGTTCAAGCAAATAAAGTACATCATTACATACATCTTCACTCTCGTAACTATTTAAATCAACAAGAATAATGTCCACATCCTTATACTTCATAAGCATTTTAGGTAAATCTGCAGAAGTAGTAGATACCATATTAGGATCATTAAAATAAATAAAATCCCTCTTATCTACTTCTAGTGCTACAACATTATAATAACTATCAAGTTGTTTTTTCAATATATATATGAAAGTTGTAGCTCCAGCATGATCTGTTAAATTTTTAATTCCTAAAATACGCATATTTTTAGTAATAATTCTATCATTAATTTGCTCTGTTAAATTTTCAAGCTGATGAATATGTGCCACATCACGATAACTATTAGGATGATTAAACAAATACATTATACCTTCCTTATTTCTAGTAAAGTTATATATACCCATACTAATCAACCTAGATAAATACAATGCCGATTCACTTTCAGCAGAATCATCCAAAAGTAATATCACCTTATCCATATCTAAATTAACAGATAACTTTTGAATATTCTTTAAATCTTTATAATCTTTTATTGCCGTAATATCCAGAATCATTCTTTGAAAGAAAAAATTAGAAAAAGAATCTATAATCTCATCTACAGTAAATTCGCCCTCGATGGATTTAATAACATCGATTTCCAAAGTTTTAAGCATATCACTATACTTATTTGCTATTATAACATTCATAAAATCCCTCTTTCTAATTATTCGTTACAAGCCTGGTTTCTCCAGATATCGGTATAGAAATGTTCAAATTAAAGAAAGGTAACTCAAATTTCATATACGTAGTAACCATATAGTATGTTCCTCTATTATCATCACTATACATTTGTTTAATACAATACGCTCTATTATATTGCCCATTAAGACATTCTTGCCCGGACAAATCTTGAGGATCTAAGGCTGGATTATATCCAATACCATTAATATAATTATTAATCGTATTATAAGCTTCCTCAGAAACACCCTCGTATTGTTCTATTACATTAATAATATAATTTTTAACTTTAAAAGCTTTAGCATAATTAAGAGCAACAGCCATAAAAGCAACATATATACCCAAAAATATTAACATCACCTTTATCAAAAATGCTCCACCAAACGCATCTCTCATTTAAATCACCCTGCTTTAAAAATTTTATTGACAACCTTGTCCTTCTACCCAAGTTTGTCCTGCTGGACATGTAGTATTAGCACCAGTACCAAATGAATTTTGTATCCAATTAGTAATAGGATCCCACATTAAAGCTAAAATACCACCTATAACAGCTATTGCAACTATAGTTACAACCGTCATATTTAATTCACCTGTAGCTTCCTTCATTTATAACAACCTCCCTTCTAATACAAATTAATATATCTCAAAATTTATGCTTTCATCATCATAAATATTGAAATCACAAGTAATAACATCGTACCAAAACCTGTACATACTAACATTGTCATAGTTTTCTTTTCCATTTTATCTAATCTTGCTTTATATTTTTGTTCCCTTGACTTATTTTGTAAATTACTTATTGTTTTTGAAAAAGTAATTAATTGTTCATGTTTATTTTCTTGAGCACCAAGTCCCAATCTATATAAAAGTCTCATCATTCTCATTGAATCCCTAACAGGGTATTCTATCGCAAAATCCATATAAGGATTAATTGAAGAATCACCAGCTTCTATTTTATTAACAAGTTTTCTAAGACCCGGCTTAAAAACTTCAGGAGCATCATCAATAGATTTTGCAAGTGCAACAGGTACAGTATAATGATGTATTAATATTTCTAAACTCTTTAAATAATAAGGTAAAGTCATATTAATCTCGTGCAAATGAGTTTTATAATATTTCTTTAACTTATTATAATCAGATTTATATACCAAATATCCAACTATCAATGCTGCTAATACATTAATAAAACTTAATTTTGATAAAAATATAAATATAAGTAATAATATAACTAACAAAGCATTTCTAATCCTTTTCATAAAAGCTTTTTCTGGATCAACTTTATCACCATATTTAGCTTTAAGCAAAAATTCATAGTCATCTTCTTTCAAGAAATTAAAATACTGCTTATTATCATTAATAAACTTATTTGTACTCAACTTCTTATTATATTCTAACACAAAAAATAAAATTAATCCAACTATCAATATCTCCATTATTCAGCACCCACATTCTCATTATAGTATTTTTCACCTGAAAGAAGGAAATATGTATTGATAACTACTATCAAATTTACAAGTACTCTTACAAACCACATATCAAGCATATTTATATAACTTTCAGTACCTAAAAGAAGCTGTATTAACATAATAAGTGCATATAATATTACGCCATACTGAACAAACTGCTTGTGAAAAGACTGCCTGTCCATTCTATCACGATAAACATTTTCAACAAGCATGTCAATATCAGATAACATATTTTCAAATGTTTCTGCTGTATCTTTTGCCCCTTCTTTAGTAACTTGTAAAAATAATTGATGCATATTCTTAACAATATAATATGGATACTTATTATCCATATATCTAATGGATTCGTATATATCTCCGTTTTGATAAGATAAACTTATCATCATCTTAACATCAGAAAGCAAAGGTTCTTCTAATACTCCAGATTCAACAACACCTTCCAATGCTTTTACAAAGGCATTAGTAGTTCTAAATTCCATTATAGTATTAGTAGTATACACCTGAACTTGTTCAAATATAAATTCACTATAAATTCTCTTGCAACGTAAATAGGTCAAATATGGAATAACCGATACTGCTAATACAATATATATAATAGTAATAAACAAATTATAATTATATAAATATCCAACCAATCCAGCAATTGTTGCAAATATTATTACTTGCATAGTATATTGTCTTACCGTATATTCTTGCCCTAATTCTTTAGCTTTTTCCCTCATAACTTTAAAAGAATATGGAGCAAATTTCTCATAAGCAACACCAACTTGTTGTACAATAAACTTATACACACTTTCACCCTTATGAGTTCTATACATAAATACAAACAATATAACTACACCTATAATTAAAAATTCCATAAATCACCCACTTTCAACATAAAACTTTTATTCATTATTATCATCAAACACATCTTCTAAGAAATTATCTTCATCATTTGACTCATGTAATACCTCTTTTACCAAAATATCTTTTGGTATTATTATTCCTTGACTTTCTAAATAAGAAATTAAATATTCACTAGGATTATTAATAATCTCTTTACCATCAGGAGTTTTTTTATACAAAGTATTACATTTTGCCTCATTAGTATCACTAGTTACATAAAATTCCACAACTTCTGCAACTTCACGATGAAATCTTTGATATTTTGTACTGTAATACCCCTTTATATGTACACCTAACTGAACATACCTATGAATACTTCTCAAAAATTGATCAATTTCCAAATTGGTTTCAAGTAGACTATACATACGACTAGGTATTGAAGAAGCTCTATCAGCATGTATTGTAGACAAAATATTGTGACCAGACGATATTGAATTTCTAACTGCCATTACTGCTTCAGCACTACGAACTTCGGACAACAATATCCACCTAGGATTTTGTCTCATACAAGTTACAAGCACATCGGAATAACTGGCTATATTATTAGTCTTCATCGCTACTATATCACGATGAGGAAATATTTTATCCAAATGAAGTTCCAAAGTATCTTCAATTGTGATAATTTTCTCATTATTTTTAGTGTGAGCAGCTAAATATTTAACAAATTCTGTCTTTCCACTACCAGTTTCACCACTTACTAATATATTACAATGACCTTCAACGCACTTTAGTAAAAAGTCATGAATGTCTAATCTAATATAATCCTCTTGAATAATTTTATCTTTCTGTAATCTAATTTTAGCAGGCGTTTTTCTAATTAACACCGCAATTCCATTTTTAGCAATTGAATCGTGAACAAAATTCATACGAAGTTCTGCTGATTCAGCGTCCAAAAAAGGATTAGCCATATTAAAACTTTTACCCATAGCATTTGAACACTGAAACGCCAACTTTTCCATAAAAGCATTATTAATCGCTGCACATTCAACCCTAAAAACACCTTTAGATAACGTTTTTAGCCATATTTGACCATTATTGCTATAGGAAATATCCGTTACATCATCATTAACAATTAATTGTTGTAATGGACCAAAATCAATTTGTGAAAAAACATTATCCATAATTATCCCTCTTTACTCTTGATTATTATCAGCATTATTATTATCGCCATTACTAATATTAATATCTTCTAGTTCATATCTTTCGGTTCTTTCAATAATAAATTGAGCTAAAGCTTGACTATCCAAAACAACTGTATCTTCCTCAGTTAAAGTAGCAGTGTTAGGAACAGGTATAAGCTCTGCTGAAATTCTAGTTAAATACATAGCTTTTCTAATTAATACGTGTTGTTCTTCTGGAACAGCAAATAAAATATAAGCTGGTGTTCTAGACTCACTAGTATTTTCAAAAACGTGATTACCAGAACTATCTTTAACATCTAAAATTTCAATATTACTAATTAATTTACCAAATACCAATTTTTTAGTATCCTCATTTATTGCCTTAAAATATAAATTAATATAATTACCAGGATACATTGAATTACCATATGTTGACGCCATTGTTACTGGAAAACTAACAACAGTATATCCTTCAGGAATAGCCCCAAACGCTGAATCAGGCAAATCTCTTTCATTAATTACCGCATCACTATAAAACATACTTCCCGCTGGAATTATAGTATTATAGTTAGAATACTTATTAATAATCAAATTAGCATTCAAAATATATTTACCCTTTAATGTACTAGGTAATACCTCAGTGTAAGATATCATATCAGCAGTAATTAAAGTTCTAGGTTGAATAGTTTGATTAGCATAAGGAACTCTAACTGGTGTAGTAGCTTGTTTGATACGATAATTATAGCCAACATATAATACCAATATACATATAAGCACCCCTATTATTGTCACTGTATTCTTATTACCAAAAAACCTCTTTAACGAATTACTAAAATTATTCATTCACTTCTCCTCCTTCATATTTATATTTAGTTTCTAAAATTGCATCTAATTGATTGGCAATTTCAAACTCTTCAGCACTTCCACCTACATTAACTTGACCAGTTGAAGTTTTTATAATAATGCTAACCTTAGGCGGTATTTCCATAATATCATAAAATTCTATCTTATAACCACTAGCATTAAAAGAGGCAACATTTGAAAATCTTCTAATAAAACTTTCAACAAACTTCTGTTCAATCATTTTAAGTTTCCCCGTATCGCGATAGTATGCTATATCAATAGCATCTATCATTGAAGCCTCACAAACCTCTTTTAAATTATAATATTCTTCTTCATTCTTAGTAGTTAAATTTTGAAAAAGTAACAGTATAGAAAATCCTATCAATCCAGCAACAATAACTGCCACACCAGCATAAGACCACTTCATTACTAACTACCTCCCCCACTTTTCAGCAATACCAAGGCCAAAATATCCTGGATTTTTAGAGCACAATGTTGCATTGTTATCATTACCATTAACTAAGTTACAAATACCGACCTCATTACTTTTGAAAAACTGGCTACTTCCATCGACATTTATACTCAAATCTAAATATCCATTACTATCATTAACCATTTTTTTATTATAAGTTCTAATTTTACTCATAAGTTCATTATTCAAATAAACAGAATATTCAAGCTTACTATAAGCAGCTGCTAAAGATTTTTGATTATCAACATTGTTTATCCAAGTATACCAATTATCTCCTATTTGACGGCATCCCTCACCAACACAACCAGTAAGATAACTATTAGGAAAAGGAACATTTAAATTAATAGGCCTATAAATAAAACCATATCCACAAGGCTCCTTTTCACATATAGGATTATTTTTATCATTTGGATTATAAGAAGGATAAAACTTATTTACAACATCAACAGTACATTTTTTATTAGTATTTAGATTGATTCTAAAACTAGAAGTACCAGTATCAGCCATCAAATTAGAAGATATAATATCTACATAATAACTCTTTGTAGGAAAATCAAGCGGTACAAAATGCACATTATCATAAACATTATAATCATTTGTATTAACATTATCTAAATTATAAAATACTTTACCATTTTTTTTAAACACATATGCTTTGTTTTGAATATTTGTCCCTTGAAAATGCAATTCATACTTAGATTCACTATTAGTATTATTACTATCAGTTTCAAATTTAACAGTTCCTTCCCCAAATGTTTTTCCAACAGACGAATAACTAAACAAACCTTGTGCACTCATCTCTTCGTTACATCGACCAACAGCATCACAATTAGGAGTAAATGAAGTCTCAAATTTATAAGAACACATATATCCATCCATAGTAGTATCATATTGAGCATTACAATCACTATTCCCACCAACAATACCACTATTAGAGCCAAAAAGACCAGTACCTGACGGGGTACACTGATTGCCATTTTTATCAAAATACCCTATTAATTCCCTTGTATAATTAACTCTACACGAACATCCACCATACTCTCCGTACCTATCTTCACATTCTGCTTCACTTTCAAATTTTCCATTCTTATTACATAAATATTTCCAAGAAGGACAAGTCCCTGAAGTAATTGTGTTTAAGACTGATATAGTAGAAATCAAAGATGGATTCTTAAAGTAAGTTCCAGCCAAATACGTTTTACTATTATCTAAATTTACAGTCAAATTTAACACAGCGGATTGAGAATAACCACATGTCGCAGATTTACACTCACTATCTTCAATTAAAGTACAACCATTTAAACTGCTAGGCGGACTAAATACATTAGCCGTGGTATAACTTCCAGTACAAGTGCCGTTTACAATTCCACCACAAGTATTAATACTTCCATCCATAGTATTACTGCATCTACCTAAACTACCATATCCATTACTACATTCGCCACCTCCATCATCTTCTTTAGGAGGATTTAAGCTACTACTACTATTTATTAAGGTGCCACAAGAATCAAATACGCACCTAGTAGCATCAACACCAGGAGAATAAACATTATATCCATTGACAGTTTTTGGCTTATTAGATACCCCAACACAATACATCGTAGCAATATCACCTTTATCAGTCATTACATTTTCCTTTATTGATACAATATTATAATTAGCACCAGTTTCAAAACCAGATAAATCACTATTTAACCCCAAACCACTTCTATTACCAGTAGCATTTCTCAAATCACATTGAGTACCAATTATTTTAATTCCAGCATTGGTACTATGTTTATCAATCATTTCACCTTGACTAACAATCTTCCCATTCTTATCTTTAATAACAATTGTATTATAAGGACTAGGAATAGTTTGATTAACTCCTACATTATCATAATTATAAGTTTCTCCTGCAGTCACTTCCTCATTCATTCCAGTCCTAGTTTCAGTATCATATCTATCTAATCGTTGACATACGCCAGCAGAATTACATGCATAAAAAGTATAATCAGTATTATCTGATTTATGCGAAGCAACAAGACCAGTTATAGTTTTAGTGCCATTACCATTGTCCGTAATATCTAAACTTTGGATTAAATCTCCCTCTAATGCATTAACTTTAGTAATACAAATAATTAATAATCCTAAAAGGAAACTTATATAACTCTTTTTCATTATAAATCTCCCCTTCTTCTTTTAGAAATAAAATATACAAATAAAATAACAATTAATACGACTACACATGTAAAAATTATATAATGTTCTCTAAGTAAAACTTTAACCCAATTATCAGTAGTATCATTATTATCATTTGGAGTCGGATCCACAGGATTATCATTAGTAGTTTCCTTAGCTTTATATATTTCTAGTTCTTTAAGAAAATTAGCTTTATTAATATCATATTGATACCATTTATCACAATACACAAACTCTTTTCCATCAATACCTTCACAATACTTGCTAACGGCAAAATAATTAAATTTAGGTACATTAACATTCTTTGTATTAATTAATTTACCCTTACAATTACTATTATTAGACATAATATAAAGTTTTCTATCTCCTCCATCTATATCTTTAATAGTAATAACACCAGCCTCCGCATCTGCAATAAAATAATTAGTTAATGAGTTATAATCATATACATATATATCATTAGTAACACCAGTAATAAACAAACTAAAATTACCATATATAGGCTCTGCTAATTTTTCATATTCTTCATTATATTGATAAGTTATCTTCACCTTAGAAGCAACATCATTTAAAATTTTTAATTCACTATCACTACATTTAGCAAATACAGATGAAGAAAGAAAGAAAAACAATATAAAATTCATAAATAAATATTTCATATAAATAATTAGCCACCTCCAACCATTCAAATATTAATATATACACCTCTACTATATATAATTAAGTATACCATAATTTCAAAAAAAAGAAAGTTTTTTTTTGCTTTTTTTGGAAAAAAGTGCTAATATTATAATGAGGTGCTAAAATGAAGAAAAAAAACAAAACTATTTGGATTATTATTATTACTATAATTATTGTCAGTATCGTCACTGTTTTAACATATAATATTATTAAAAAAGATTATTTTACCAAATTAAATTATGAAGAATTTTTTAACAAGTGGGAAAACGATGATACCTTTGTATTGGTAATTTCCAAAACAGAATGTCCTTATTGCCAAATGTATATTCCCAAAATTAAAAAAATAAGTGAAGAATATAAAATTAATACCTATTATGTAGAAACAGATACATTTACCGCTGAAGAAAGTAGTGCATTTTCCAATTTAATTAATTATAATGCAACCCCAACAACCGTTTTTATAAAAAATGGAGAGGAATTATCCAAAGCAACTAGAATAAATGGTAATGTCAGTGAACAAAAAATAATAAATAAATTTAAATCCAACGATTTTATAAAATAAAAATGTTAACTACTTAAACTGTAGTAACATTTTTTTATTGTTCTAAATAATCTTCACCCTTAAATGGTTCGCAAAATAACAAATCATTATAATTTTGTTGTCTTAAAACTTCATAGACAACAATAGCAACACAATTAGATAAATTAAGACTTCTAACATTTGAAGACATAGGTATTCTCATACATTTATCTAAATTATTTTTTAAAATATCCTTAGGAATCCCTGTACTTTCTTTACCAAAAATCAAATAAATATTCTTAGTACAATCACTATAATCAAAAGAAGTATGTGGTTTTTTACCATATCTAGTAAAATAATAAAAATCCCCACTATTCTTAGCCAAAAAATCATTATAATCATCATATACTTCATAATTTAGATTATCAAGATAATTAACCCCACTTCTTTTAACACTTTTCTCATCCAATCTAAAACCTAAAGGTTCGATTAAATGAAGTTTAGCGTTGCAAGCAATACAAGTTCTCATAATATTCCCCGTATTAGTAGGAATTTCTGGTTCGTATAAAACTATATTAATCATAAACATCAATCACATTCATTGCTTTTAAATAATTTTCTAACCTAACTATACTATAATTATTTTCTTTAACAAAATAAATATCAACAAGTTCTCCAGAATTAAAAAGTAAAATACTAGGAACACTATCAAGAAAACTAATGTTATCAATCGAATATTTCTTATTAAGCTCATTAACAAGAATCCTATTATCAACAAATTCACTAACATTCAAATAAACTAACTTTTGCTTAATGTCATACTCATCAGCAAGTTGAACAAGTTCATTTTCAAACTTTCTAATCTTCTTATCACCAACCAAAGAAGAATAAACAACCACAACAGAATTTTCTAACGCATAATTATCTATTTCATTATACTTAATCTCAAAAAATATCTCATTAAGCAAAGGCTTATTAAGCCTATCTTCACTATACTCCGTATACCATAAATAAAAATAATATAAAAGACCACAAGTAACCAAAATTATTAAAGTAAGCCAAAAATAATTTACTTTAGGAATAACTCTATCATTTTTCGTCATAATAATCCTCACTATCTATAATTATTTTAACATAAATTATAAATATTTGTAAATAACGTTTTAATTTTTAAATTCAAAAAAAATAAGGCTATTTAAGCCTTATT
>JAEDMO010000032.1 GCA_016302935.1 Bacilli bacterium
TTTAGAAAAAAAGAAATTAGATAAAGAAACATATTATTTATTTAAAACTGGTAACTTTTATATTTTTATAGATGAAGATGCTAAAAAGATAAATGAGGTTACACCCTTAAAATTAACCCATTTAAGTAACAATATTTTAAAATGTGGTTTTCCTAGTAATTCTTTAGAAAAATATCTATCAATTTTTAAAAATTTATCTCTTAAAGTAAAAGTCGTTGAGGAAAAAAATAATATTGATTCAGTTATAAAAAAAATAAAGAGTCTTGATATAAGTAAATTAACCCCTATTAAAGCTTTAAATATTTTAAATGAAATTAAAGGAATGCTAAATGAATGAATTAGATAATCTAATTATATATAAACAATATCTAGAACTTATTTATTATACTGAAACAATATCTCAAAAATATCCTAAGAAAGAAAAATTTTGCCTAGTCCAATCTATAAAAAATAACACTTATAATGGGTTAAAAAAAGTTATTGAAGCACAAAGTGAATATGATAAAACTATTAGAATAAAAATATTAAAATTACTAGATGTAGATTTAAAAGTATTAAAAGTATTAGTAAGAGTATCCTATAAAAATAAATATATAAATATTAAGAATTACACCGCTTGGAGCAAAAAAATAACAAATATTGGTAATTTATTAGGAGGTTGGATTAATTCGTGTCTAAGACAATAAAAAACACCTTTAATAAAAATTTAACTTTTTTGAATTTGCTTAATGCCTATAAAAGAAGCATTAAAAGTAAGGGCAATAAAAAAACGTTATAAAATTTAGTATTAATTTAGAAACTAATATTTGTAATCTACTAAATGAATTAAAAAGTAATAAATATAAACTCAGCAAGTACTTTTTTTTTACTATTTATGAACCTAAAGAAAGAAAAATACTTGCTCTTCCATTAAAAGATAGAATAGTTCAGCAATGGTATATAGAACAGTTCATTAAGCCGTATATTATTCCAAGATTAATAAATGATACATATGCTTGTATTAAGAATAGAGGAACTCATAATGCCGTTAAAAAAATAGAACACTATATGCGAATAATGAAAAAGAAGTATAATGAATATTATATTTTAAAATGTGATATAAAAAAATATTTTTATAGCATTGATAAAAATATTTTATATAATATTATGAAGTGTTATATCAGTGATAAAAAACTACTTAATTTAACAAAAATCTTAATAAATGAAAGTAATGAAGAAAAAGGCATCCCCATTGGAAATTATACTAGTCAATACTATGCAAATATCTATTTAAGCAAATTAGATTATTACATTAAACAAGAACTTAAAGTTAAATATTATGTTCGTTATATGGATGATTTTTGCCTATTACTAAAAACAAAACAAGAATGCTCCTTAATTAAAAAGAAAATAGAAAAATATTTAATGACCCATCTAAAACTAGAATTAAATAGCAAAAGTAGGTATTACAAAAATAATTTAGGTATTAATTTTTGTGGTTATAAAATATATGAAACACACAGATTATTAAGAAATATTTGTAAAAAGAAAATAAAAAGAAAAATAATTAAATGGAATAAAGATTATTCACTTGGCAAGCTAGATTATTCCAATTTACTTACTTGTTGGAATTCTTTCATTTCCCATACCAAACACGCGAATAGTTATAATTTTAGACTAAAGATGAAAAATCTCATCATAGCAAATAACAATTTAAAAATAGAATAATAGTAAATACCTTCATAAAAAACAAATTTTTTTCATATATTTATTGACAACTTTAGTATTTTCTAGTAAAATCATAATCGGTACATTTATATTACCTTTATTTTGTGGTGGGAACACAACTTAAAAGTAATAAATATTTATTAATTAATAAGGAGATAAAAAATGACAACATTTATGCAAAAAAAAGAAACTGTTGAAAGAAAATGGTATGTTATTGATGCTAAAGGGCAATCTCTTGGTAGAGTAGCAGCTAAAGCAGCACATATGTTAAGAGGAAAGCATAAAGTAACATACACTCCACATATAGATTGTGGTGATAATGTTATTATCATCAATGCTGGTGAAGTAAAATTAACAGGTAATAAATTAGAAGGAAAAATTTATTACAATCACTCAAGATATGTTGGTGGATTAAGAGAAAGAACTGCTAAAGAAATGAGAACTAACTATCCAGTTGAAATGGTAGAAAGAGCAGTAAAAGGAATGTTACCTAAAGGAAGATTAGGTAGAGCTATGTACAAAAAACTATTTGTATATGCTAGTGACACTCATCCACATATGGCACAAAAACCACAAACAATAGAAGTAGGGAGGAAATAACAATGGCTAAAAGAAGTTTTTACGGAACCGGTAGAAGAAAAAGCGCCGTAGCAAGAGTTACATTAACTCCTGGTAAAGGAAAAATTACTGTTAATGGTAGAGATGTAAATGAATATATGCCATATGATGTATTAGTAATGGATTTAAAACAACCACTCGTATTAACAAATAACGAAGAAACATTTGACATTACAGCATCTGTATCTGGTGGTGGCTTTACTGGTCAAGCAGGAGCAATTAGATTAGGAATTACAAGAGCTTTACTAGAATATGATAAAGAAAATGAACAAAATGAAGATTCTTATCGTAAAAAATTAAAAGCAGCAGGCTTTGTAACTAGAGATCCTAGAGCAAAAGAAAGAAAGAAATATGGTCTTAAAGCTGCTCGTCGTGCACCACAATTCTCAAAAAGATAATTATATATCGCAGTTTTACCTCGAAAAATCAACGTTTTCGGGGTTTTCTTTTTTTTTTAGAATATATCTAAATTTCGTTAAATACTGTCCTTATCCACCAAAGAGAAAATCGACAAAAATAATGTGCATATTATGTATAGTAATTGAAATAAATAAATGTTATAATTTAAGCATAATATTATTTATTTAGGGGGATTTTATGGATAAGAAATTGATAAATAATCTTTTAGAAAAAAGTCAGGAAGCTTTTCTTATGGCTATCGAAATATATAATAAGCCCACAATAAGCTATAGATTGGAAGGTTTTGCTTTCTTTATATGTAACGCATGGGAGTTACTCTTAAAAGCAAAAATGATACAAAATGGCGAATCAATATATTTTTCAGATAAACCGAATAGAACTATATCTTTGAATAATTGTGTGGCACATATTTTTACAAACGATAAAGACCCTATAAGAAAAAATTTAGATATAATAATTGGCTTGAGAAATACTTCTACCCATTTTATAATAAAAGAGATGGATACAATTTATCTACCTTTTATGCAAGCTAATGTTTTAAATTATTCACAGAAGATGTTTGATTTTTTTGAAGTAGATATTACCGAGAAAATAAATAGTTCTTTTATGACATTAGTTATAAATAATACAGATGTATCTAGTGAAGAAATATTAAGTAGATATGGAGAACAAATTTTTAATAGATATAATAAATTAAAAAATGAAACAAAAAGTATAATCGAAGATAGTTCTAATGAAAAATTAGCAATTCAAGTAGATTTGAATATAAAAGTAGTAAAGGATAAAAAAGATGCCCAAGTTACATTTAGGATAGCAAAAGATGGCGAAGATCCAGTAAGAATTATTAAAGAGTTAAAAGATACGAATCTTACACATTGTTATACACAAAAGCGTATACGTGAAATAGTTATAGATAATTTGAAAAGAAAAGGAATAGACTTTAAACTCAATCAATATGAGTTAAAATTAATATGTGATAAATTTGATTTAAAATCTAATGAAAGATATTTTTATAAACATATACTTACTAATAGGTGGGGATGTACACAGCGATTAGTAGATTTTCTTACTGATTTAATAATTAAGGATAAAAATGTTGTTGAAAAATTAAAAGAAGAACTAAAACAAAAAAAGTTATAAAAAAAACTTGCCCCAGGAGCAAAGGAATTCTAAATATACAAGTGTATATCTACTCTCATTCGAGAACCCAGCTTTTATCCTTCACAGGCAAGTGCTACAACAATAATATATCAAAAATAATACTTATTGTCAATTTTATAATATGAATACTTTGAAATAATATTTATAATTATCGAATTATAAAGTATTTTGTGGCATCATATAGATATACAACAAAATTTGCTTTTATATTTTAATATAAGGAATATAAAAAACCCAAAAATATAATTATACAATACATTTAAAACTCATAAATTTAATAGTTTATGAGTTTTTCTTTCGTATAAGATACCTACAAAATAAAACTAAGTTCTTCTTCTTTTTATAAATATCATTATCCCGCATAACAACATAATTATAAAAATAGTTAAACTAACATAGGGAAAATAATAATAAATAAATTCATTAAAAATAGTATTATTTTTAAAAGAATAAAGGGAAGCTATTAAAAGAGCTAAGATAATTCCAGTATTTATAAGTTTATTATGTTTTTTCTTCTTAATAGTATTAGAAATATAATATACTACAATACAAATGCTTAAACAAAGAGCAAAAATCCATTGTATTACCAACATATTTTCTATCCTATCTAAAAAGTTAAATAGGCTAATTCTCTTCAAAACAATATATTCAGGATATTGATAAGAACTTGCTAAATATATACCGAGATTTCCAACAACCACCACAAAGATAAAGAATATTAAAACGATGGAGATTATAATAGAAATTATAACAAATTTATTATAATGATTTTCATCAACAATATTTTTTTTAGGAATAATAAGTAGTAAAAACACAGGCATAATATTTATTGCAACAAAATAAAGTGATCCAATCAATGGTTTAGAAAGACCATCTTTCATAAAAGGTAAAAAGTTATCTAACTCAATAGTTGGAGTAAGCCCAAAAATCGCAATAACATATAGTATTAAATTAAGCACTAAAATTAAAAGTGCTACTCTAGATAAAGTTTCAATTCCTTTATTAATTACATACAAAAGCAAAAGAGCAAAAACAATAGCAATAAAGGTAATTGGTGTCTCCGATAAAAATTGACTTGAAATAAAATTATTTAAATTATATGTAAAAAATACCCCAATAGCAAATACCAAAATAGTCAAAATAACATTTAGTATAACACCAATACCTTTACCAAAAAGTTTATTAATTTTTTCATTAATAGGTAATTCTATTTCATAGTTTGCAATATATAGTAACAAACAAGCAATTATAATAGCTATAGCCCCTCCAATAACAATACTTAAATATCCGTTGGTGAGAGCAGCTTTAATTAAACAATAAAATCCCGAACCCAAAAATCCGCTAAGAGATATCATTATAATTAACGAACACAACTGTAAAGCATCAATTTTATTTTCACTTGTCATATATATCCCTCAATACATTTCCTTTTTTGGTAATTTTAATTTTACTTTTCACTTCAAATTTTAAATTTTTAAGACCAGATTCATACCAATTATCCTTAATGGTCTTATAATAAGTGTAATCACTCTTATAAATGATATCTAAAAAACTAAAAAAATCACTATTATATTTGCTAATACTATCCCTAATAAATTTATTAATATTTTTTTCCACCTCATCATTTACTAATTTTTCTATTTTTTCTATTCCGCTATCTTTTTCAACATCAATATAGCAGTTCATCTCATTAATATTTCCATCCCCACTAACTTCAATTACTATCTTTTTTTCTTTTTTATCAAAATTAGCAGTTGATTTAATATTTTTCACCTCGCTAGTCAAATAATTTCCTTTATCACATTCACATATTATCAAAGTTCCCAAAACCTCACCTTTAATATAATTTAAATAAATACTCTCCTCGTTATCGATATATCCAATAAGTTTACTATCTTTAAAAACGCCAGTACTATCCAAGATAATTTTGGTATTATCATTTGCTTTTTCAATATTTTCAATACTATTGTTTTCGCTAGTTTTGGTATTTAATATAGCAGCTGGAATAATAATTTCCTTATTTGGATTTAAATACATATCCATAAGATCTTCAAAAGTAATCAGTTGACTAGTACCTAAATATTTAGCGTCTGTCTCTTGACTATCGACAATATTTTTAGAAGATACGGCTTGACCTGGAGTCAAAGTTTCAAGTACCTCTTCACTAGTTGTACCTTTAGCAATAAGAACATTGAATTGCATTCTAACGTTAGGGTCTCTAAAGAAAAATTCAAAAATATCTTCTAAGCCCTCTTTAGCTACATCTTCACTAATTAATAGAATATCTAAATGACTTGGATATAACTTTTTAGGAGCTTGCAAAACAATATGTCTAAGCGCATTAAGCAAAGATTTATCTTCATTTTCATATATAATAACCTCAGGTGTATTACCACCACTACTAGCATCACTATTCTTTTTTTGTATATTCATAACCTGTGCTATTAACTTATATCCATTTTCACTTTTATCAATCCCAATCGCTGTAGTAATAGAAAGTTCACTAAGTTCGTGATAATTATAACAGCCACTCAAAAAGAAAACAGAAAACAAAAAACAAAGTTTAATTTTTTTCAATCTCATCATCCCCTTGCTTTATAATATTGTTTGATAAATACTTTACCCTTTTTTTATTACTTTTAAGTGGAAATTGAACAAAACCATCTTTAAGTCCAACCAAAGAAACAGGAGCAAAAGGCATCAAATATGGTTTACCAAAAGATTTAACAGATGCCATTTTAGTAATAAAGTAAATAAATATAACTACAATTCCAATTATTCCAAGAAACGATCCACCTATCATAAAAAGTAACCGATACCATCTAATTCCATTAGTCATCTCTGGTTCAGTAAACGGCAAAGAACTAATCGCTGTAATTGAGATAACA
Organism: Bacilli bacterium; assembly: GCA_016302935.1. Taxonomy (GTDB): domain Bacteria; phylum Bacillota_I; class Bacilli_A; order RF39; family UBA660; genus JAEDMO01. Next base: position 6,795 of record JAEDMO010000032.1, read on the forward strand.
ATAATCATAATAGGAGAAACAATTCCCGCATTAACCGCAGCTTCTCCTAAAATTAATGCACCAACTATAGATAACGAATTACCAGAAACTCCAGGTACTCTTAAATCTGCCTCCCTTAATATTTCAAAAGATATCATCATCATAAAAGCCTCAAAAAAAGCTGGAAATGGAACACCCTCCCTTTGCATTGCAAAATTAATTAACAGATCAGTAGGTATCATTTCTTGATTATAAGTAATTAATGCAATATATATTCCAGGAGTAAGCAATGCAATAAAAAACGCAACATATTTTAGTATCCTAGTAAAAGTAGTATTAATATTTTTAGCATAAAAATCTTCAGGAGTCTTAAAATAATCATTAAATAATCCAGGAATAATTAAAGCATATGGACTATTATCAATTACAATTGCCACTTTTCCTTCTAAAAGAGCATTACTAACTACATCGGGCCTTTCAGTAGAAATAATAGTAGGAAGAAGACATTTAGTTTCCTTTTCAATCAAATTTTTAACCATATCACTATTAATAATTCCACTTATATCAATTTTCTTTAATTTGTCAATAACCTCATCTACTAATTCCCTTTTGACAACCCCATTAATAGAAAGAACACCAATTTGAGTATCAGTGTACCTCCCAATATTAACTTCATCAATCCATAAATCATTTGTTTTAATTCTCTTCTTAATAAGACCTATATTGATTTGATAATTTTCAACAAAAGCATCTTTTGGACCCCTAATAGTATTCTCAGAATCAGGAATTCCTACCGATCTATTGATGTTAGCTTTAGTTTCCAAAGCTAATCCAACATTTTCCGAAGAAACAATAATAATACAAAAACCTCTATGCAAATACTTGCACAAAGTATCATAATCATAAAACCTCATAACCTTATAATTACTAAGATCATTTTCCATTAAGTCAATTAATTTCCTACTTCTAGACCTTGCAATATTATTTAAACTCCTAATTACAAAATCACTTATTTTATCAGAAGATGTAAGTGGCTCATTATAAATTATATAAACATCTTTACCACCCATTTTCTTCTTTCTATAAATAATATCTTTTAAATCATTAGTTTCCTTTTTAAGTTTTTTAACTACCTCATAAACATTACCTATCATAAAATCACTCACTTATCACTAATATTATGGATAAATAAAGCATATTTATAAGTAAAAAATGATATAAATCAAATTTTACATATATAAAGATATATGCTATAATAAACACAAGGAAGTGACAATATGACCCAAACAAAAATAAGAAGAAGTAACATAATTCTTTTAACTTTAGTTTTATTCGTCGCCACTGTAATAATAGTATTAGTTGATTTTTCTAAAGATGAAAAACAAAATTATAATATTGACATATACAAAGCATATTATATCTATGATACTAAAAGCAGTCCAGTTAATTTAAGTTACTATTTATTAAACATAGAAAAAAACACTTCAAAAGAAGAAATTGTTAACAAAATTACTAATAAGCTTTTACCAAATATTGCCACTGATTTACAAGTAAAAAATATAACTATAAATGATGATATTATTGAATTAACTTTAAATAAAGATATAACAAAATACGAAAAAAACAGCATAGCTTGTTTAGTAAACAGTCTTCTCCAAATTAAAAATACTAAAAACGTAAAATTTATAGATGAATTTACAAAAATAGAGAATATTTATTCCAATAATATTGAAAATTACTATTTAATCTCACCCATTAGTAACAAACTATACACATTCTTATATCGAGATTTAAATTATAAAATAAAATATTTAGATAATAACAATCAAGAAAAATATCTTACCATTAAGGATATAAAAGAACATACAGTTACTTATTTGTTAGATGATTATGAATATCAAATGAAAGTAACCGATGATGGACTTTACCTAAACAATCAAAAGATAATAAATAAAATATATAAAACCAATGAACAATGGGAAACTTATCAAATAAAAAGTGTCAAATTATCAGAAGACCAATCTCTTTTAATAGAAGTAATAAATAATGAAGATGAATATCAAGAAAGATATCTTTTCAAACAAGGACTTGGCATATGGGAATATTCTCGTCAAGATAAAAAAGGCAAAATTATAAGTAGTCTTAAATATCAAAAGAAGGTATTAAATAATGATTAAAATAGGTGACATTAAAGAAGTAAATATTATCAGCAATACCAATTTAGGTGATGGAGTAGGTAGAATAGAAAATAAACCTATCTATATTAAAAATGCCGTTTTAAAAGATAAATTGGAAGTGAAAATTACCCGCGTAAATAAAAAATATCTTCAAGGAGAAATAGTCAAAATAGTTAAAGAATCAGAAGATAGAGTAAAACCATTATGCCCGTATTTTACTAAATGTGGTGGCTGTACATTTTGGAATGTCAATATAAATAAAGAAAATGAAATTAAAGAAAACTATATTAAAAGATTATTCCCTAATGTTAAAGTAAACACCATTATTTCGAATAATGAAATCAACTACCGCAATAAAGTAATATTTCACATCCATAATGGCAAGTTAGGATATTATCAAAAAAATAGCAACAACTTAGTGATAATAGAGGAATGCCTAATATTAAATAAAGAAATAAACAAAATAAAAAAATATTTAGAAACACTAGACTTAACCAAAGTAACTGAAATAATGATTAGATACAGTAATAACTATGATGAGTTACTTATAAATTTTAAAGGACAATTAAAAGATTACAATAACCTAAAAAAAATTAAAAATATCAAAAGTATTTATATAAATAATGATCTAGTCTATGGCAATCCAACTATCAAAGAAAAAATTAACAACCTAGAATTTTTAATTGGACCTAATTCTTTTTTCCAAATAAATACTAATATGATAGCAAACTTATATAATTCCATTAAAAACTTTATAACCCCATCATCAAGCTTATTAGATCTATACTGTGGAACAGGAACAATAGGAATTTATTTAAATGAATACTTTGAACATATACTCGGAATTGATATTGTTAAAGAGAATATTGAAAATGCATTTTTAAACAAAGAAATAAACAAAATTGACAATATCTCCTTCCAACACAAAGATGCATCGAGTATAGAAAACACATATTTTGATGTTGTTATAGTAGATCCACCAAGAGCAGGTTTAGGCGAAAAAACTAAAGAACATCTATTAAATATTAATTCTAAAATCATAATATATGTATCTTGCAACCCCAACACCTTGAAAAAGGATATTGAAAAATTAAAAGAAAAATATCAATTAGTAGAAATTACACCAGTAAATATGTTCCCTAAAACTGAACATATTGAATGCGT
>JAEDMO010000033.1 GCA_016302935.1 Bacilli bacterium
ACTATAAACCATGCTATTGTTAAAACACTAGTTAAAAGATAATATATAAAATAAAGTACAATTAAAAAATTGTGCTTTTATTTTGATTAATCAATTTATCAAATAATAAACCAACACTTTCTAAGAAAGTAAAAAAACTATTATTTAAATTTTTTCTCTTTAAAAAGTAACTAATTTATTATATAATATGAACAAGGGTGGTTTAAATGGAAGAGATAAAATCATTAAAAGAATTATATTTATTACTAAAACCAGCATTTATGGTTAAAAGAAGATTACTTAAATACTCATATTGTTCCTATGTTTTAGATAAAGATATTTGGGAGTATCTATCAATAGAAAAATGGAAAAAGAAAAACAACTTAACAATTAGTGAAATGGTTGATGATATTATTAATTTAGATAATATTAAGATACATATGTATTTATGTAATAAAAAATAAAAAGAAAGAGGTTTATTATGAAAAAAAAGAAATTATTATGGTTAATATTACCAATTATATTACTTTTTATCAGTATATTTTTTGCTGATAATATATACAAAAATATGAATTTTGGGCTTGATTTAAAAGGAGGATTTGAAGTTTTATACGAAGTTAGCCCCCTTAATGATGATGAATTAACTAGCGATATGGTTTACTCAACCTATAAAACTTTAGTAAAAAGAATAGACGTATTAGGCGTATCGGAACCAGAAATCACCATCGAAGGTAAAAATCGCATTCGCATAAGATTAGCAGGAGTAACCGATTCCAACAGTGCCAAGCAAATTCTCCAAAGTACCGCCAGTATAACATTTAGAGATGCTTCTGACAATTTATTGATGACCTCAGAAGTATTAGGAGGCTCTGTAAAATTAACCACCGATAATTACGGAAGACCAGCGGTGTCGTTACCTATCAAAGATAAAGATAAATTTTATAAAGTAACCAATGAAATTAAAGATAAAAAAGAAAATGTAATCGTCATATGGTTAGATTTTGATGAAGAAATAAATAGTTATCACAAAGAATCATCAACCTGTGGTAGCCTATCTACCTCAAACTGTTTAAGTGCTGCTATGGTAAACGAAGCATTCAAATCCGATGTTATAATTCAAGGAAACTTTACTAAAGAAGAAGCCACTAATCTAGTTGAATTAATTAACTCTGGTGCTATGCCAACCAAATTAGAAGAGTTATCGTCAAGATTAGTAGATGCTACATTCGGTGAAAAATCATTAGAAAAAACAATTTTTGCAGGAGCCGTAGGTCTTATCATAGTTATTTTGATACTAATTGCAATATACCATTTTTCCGGTTTAATCGCCGCTGTCAACCTAGTATTTTATACCTTTGCCTCATTTTTAATATATAATCTAATTGGTGGGGTGCTAACGCTTCCTGGCATTGCTGCTATGTTACTAGGTATTGGTATGGCTGTAGATACCTCGATTATCAGTTTTGAAAGAGTAAAAGATGAACTAAAAAAAGGTCTGCCTCTACCTAAAGCATTCATAATAGGTAATAAAGAATCACTAAGTAGTATTATTGATGCTAACGTTACAACCATTATTGTAGCTATTATCTTATTTACCTTTGGTGAAAGTGCTATTAAAGGCTTTGCCACAATGCTAATCATAAATATTATCTTAACCATATTAATAATGATGCTATCAACAAAAATTATATTAAGTAACCTAGTTAGCAGTAATTACTTTAACGACAAATTGAACTTATATATTGGCATTACCAAAAAACAATTAGATAATAAAAATAAAAATTTTATTTCAAAACTAGATATTATTAAACCTAGAAATTATATTTTAATAGGTACACTTATTTTAATTATAATAGGCTCATTCTTCTTTAAAGATGGATTGAATTTAGGAGTTGAGTTTAAAGGCGGAACCGATATAACTGTTAACTATAACGACAAATTAAATATTGAAGATGCCAAGGAATATCTAAATAAAAACTATAATATAGAAAAAATAGAAAACTATAAAGATAACAGTAGCATTCTTTTAAAAGAAGTATTAAATGAAACCGAAACAAATAATCTTATCAATTACTTTAAAAATGAATATAATACAGATATTGATGTTAATATAATATCCAATATTGTTAAAAAAGAATTAACAATAAATGGAATTAAAGCCTTATTAATAGCAATGATTGGTATAATCATCTATGTAAGTATTCGTTTCAAATTCTCATATGCAATAAGTGGTATCGTAGCACTTATTCACGATGTATTAATAACATTTATCTTCTTTGCCATATTCAAAATAGAAATAACATCAATATTTATCGCCGCTATTCTTACAATTATTGGATATTCAATAAATGACACCATTGTTACATTCGATAGAATTAGATCAACCTATAATAAAGCAAAAGATAAAAAAGAACTAGATATCATCGTAAACACCGCTGTTAGAGCCACATTCACAAGAACACTTTTAACAACATTAACAACTCTAATACCAGTATTGTGCTTAATATTCCTAGGTGCAAGTGAAATAATAAACTTTAATATTGCCTTATTAGTAGGCTTTATCGCTGGAGTATATTCATCGATCTTTATATCAAATTCACTTTGGTACCTAATAGAGAAAAATAAAAAAATTAAAAAACCAAAAGATAAAGATAAAGAACCAGATGAACTAATGATAAAAGGTATCAATTACTAAAAAATATTTAAAAATTATTTACATAAAATATAATATATGTTATTATATTTTTGGCTTTTCAAAAACACACGCCACGGATTTAGTTGCCTAGTGCCAAATGGTGGTAACTAAAGAAGATGTGAGCGGAGGATTAAACAAAAGGAGGAATTTAATTATGGCTGTAGTTTCAATGAACTACTTATTAGAAGCAGGAGTCCATTTCGGTCATCAAACAAAAAGATGGAATCCAAAGATGAAAGAATACATCTATTCAACAAGAGATGACATATACATCATCGATTTACAAAAAACAGTTGCCTTATTAGAAACGGCATATCAAAAATTAAACGAAATAGTTGCAAATGGTGGAGAAGTATTATTCGTAGGTACTAAAAAACAAGCAAGCGAAGTATGTAAGGAAGAAGCCCAAAGAAGTGGTATGTACTACGTTACAGAAAGATGGCTTGGAGGTACATTAACAAACTTCAAAACTATTAGAAAAAGAATATATCGTTTAGAAGAAATAGAAAAAATGGAAAAAGACGGAACTTTCGACCTATTACCAAAAAAAGAAGTAATTAAACTAAAAAAAGAATACGATAAATTAAACAAAAATTTATGTGGTATTAGAGAAATGAAAAAATTACCACAAGCAGTTATTATTGTAGATTCAACAAAAGAATATAATGCTATTAGAGAAGCAAATATTTTAAATATTCCAGTATTTGGTATTATCGATACTAATTGTGATCCTGATAATGTTGATTATGTAATACCAGGTAACGATGATGCTGTAAGAAGTATTAAAGTAATTCTAGGAGTATTAAATAATGCAATAATCGAAGCTAAAGGTGGAACATTAGTTGATTATTTAACAGATGAAGATAAAAAAGGTAATAAAAAAGAAAGTATCAAAGAAGAAAAGAAAGTAGAAGTTAAAAAAGAAGAAACAAAAGAAGAAAAGCCAGTTAAAGAAGTTGCTAAGAAAGAACCAAAATTAGATTTAAATATTCTTACAGTTTCAGAACTTAGAGAATTAGCTAAGAAAAAAGAAATCAAAGGCTATTCAAAGCTTAAAAAAGAAGAATTAATCGAAGTTTTAAAATAAATAATAATTACTATAAGGGAGGATAACTATGATCACAGCTAGTATGGTAAAAGAATTAAGAGAAACAACCGGTGCCGGAATGTTAGATTGCAAAAAAGCTTTAGAAGAAACAAACGGCAACATGGAAGAAGCTATTACTTGGCTTAGAGAAAAAGGCATTAGTAAAGCTGCTAAAAAAGCATCACGTATTGCTGCTGAAGGTTTAGCAAAAGTTATAGCAAATGAAGAAAAAGCTGTTATAGTAGAAGTAAATTCAGAAACAGACTTTGTTGCTAAAAATGATGAATTCAAATCACTAGTAGATACCATTGCCAAAGCTATTTTAGAAAATAATGTATCTACCGACGAAGAAGTATTAAATTTAACTGTAGATGGTAAAACTATCCAAGATTTAATTATCGAAAAAACTGCTACTATAGGAGAAAAACTAAGTTTTAGAAGATTTAATACCTTAACTAAAAATGCTAACGAAGTATTTGGAACATATTCTCATATGGGAGGCAAAATCGTATCTTTAGTAAAATTAACCGGTAATAATATGGAACTTGCTAAAGACATTGCAATGCATATTGCAGCTATGAGGCCACTATATCTAAACAGCGAATCAGTACCAAGTGAAGTAGTAGATAAAGAAAGAAACATTCTAAAAGAACAAGCAGTAAATGAAGGACTTGCCGAAAGCAAAATCGATATGATCGTTAATGGCAGAATGAATAAGTATTACGAAGAAGTATGTTTACTAGATCAATTCTTCATTAAAGAAAACAAAGTTAAAGTATCTGCATATCTAAAAAATCATGGTGTTGAAGCTTTGGAATTTATTCGCTATGAAGTAGGCGAAGGAATGCAAAAGAAAGAAGAAAATTTTGCGGACGAAGTAATGAAACAAATAAATGGATAAAAGATGTCAATTAGGCATCTTTTAATTATATAATCATCTTTTTATTTTTATTGCAATAAAATTATTGTCATGTTATAATCAATATATAACAGTTTTAATGGGAAGTGTATTTATGAGAAAAGAAACAAATTATCCATCAATTGATAAAACACATTTAAAAAATACAAAATTTTTTGAAAGGCATCCGCTTATACCATCTTTAACCTTTTCGCAAGTTTTAGATTTGATGTTTGCATTACAAGGTAATCATCAAATCGTCGATTGCCTAGATTTAAGAATAGATTCAAAGCAATTTCAAAAAGATAGTCTTCTTATAGCTAAAGCGTTATTAGAATTGGGTGTCAAACCAAACGATATAATCACCGTATCAATGCCTAATTATTATCAAGCAATTCCAGTTTTTAAAGCCGCAAATATGATTGGAGCAACTACAACATATCTAAATCCATTAGCATCATTTGAAGAGACAAAAAATTATTTAAATTTATATGAATCACCAATTTTCATAAATTGCGGAAAAAATGAAGAATATAATAATGAAATTAGAAAAAATACTAGTGTTAAACATGTAATAACTATGAAAGAAGAATTAATTAATAGTATTGACTTTTATCAAAAAGATAATTACACCATAGGAAACAAAGAAGACTTATCTTTTCACGAACTAGGACTTGTAAGTGACTATCAAAAAGGAAGGTTTAAAACTAATTTTGGTGGTAAACAAAATGCCCTTATTTTATATACTAGTGGGTCAACCGGCAAAGCCAAGAACCTGCTATTTACCAATGAAAACCTAATTGCATCCTGCATTTATTTAAAAAATTCTACCCACGTCCCAAAGCCAACCGAGAATGACAAAAGATGGATGAATGTTGTACCATTTATGTACCCTTATGGGTTTGGAGCATCTGTTTTACAAACATTTTTAAGTGGTAGAGAAGTAATTTTAACACCTAATCTATCTCCAGAAAACATTTCATACTACTATAGTAAAAAACCTGATTTAGTGTTTGGAAGTCCTGCACATTTAGAGCTTACAAAAAGGAATTTACCAAAAGACCAAGATCTTTCCAACTTAAAAATATATCTATCAGGAGGTGACTATTTATCTGTATCTCAATCCCATGATGCCATTGAATATTTTAAACAACATGGTGCTAATGCAACAATCAGTAATTCATCTGGTACTGGTGAGACTCTAGGCTGTAGCACTAATGCAATGAACGTGCCATATCGTCCTGAAACTGTAGGCCAATTAGTGGTAGGGCCAGAATATCTAATCGTCGACCCAGAAACTGGAAAAGAAGTAAAATATGGTGAAGTAGGAGTTTTATGTACTAGAGGCAAGCACGTATTTAAAGGATATTATAAAGATGAAAAACTAACTGAAGAAACAATGAAATATTATAATGGCAAAAAATACTATGTTACTGGCAACATTGGCTTTTTAGATAAAGATAGATATTTTACCTTAATTGGTAGAGCATCACGTTTCTTTATCATAAACACCTTAAATAAAGTTTATTGTGAACTAGTCCAACAAGTTGTTTCAAATATTGATGTAGTAGATAGCTGTGCCATCGTACCAAAACCAAACGAAGAAACCCTATATAAATGCAAAGCATATGTAGTATTAAAACCGGGAATAGTAGCTAGCAAAGAGATAGAAAATTATATCATTAACAAATGTAAAGAAACATTTATAGATCCAGAAACAAACGAAGAAACTATATTAAAAGACTATGAAATACCTGAAAGCGTTAATTTTTTAGAAACTCTTCCAAGAACAAATGCTGCCGAAAAAATTGACTACGAAAAACTTAAAAAAATGGCCCAAGAAGAGTACAATTATGAAAAAGGTAAAACGCTTACTAAACATAAATAAAACATAAATACCTTAAAAAAATTAAATTATAGATAGAGGTGAATAATATGGGTAGTGGTATTTATTTTCCCATAAGTGCGATTCCATTTTGTATTTTACTAATTATTCTTTGTTTTTCAAAAAAGACGGTTATTACTAATGAGACTAAAATATATAAATATCTGGTTATAACTAATTTTGTTGGTTTAATCCTTGAACTATTATGTACCTATGCATCAATTATCAGTACATCAATGCCGGTTTTAAGTGATATTATTTTAAAAAGTTATTTAGTATACAATATAGTTTGGACATTTATTTTAACCGCATATGTATATTATGTTTCCAAAATCAACAATGATAAAATTGTAAGCAAGCATATTAAAACGATATCAGCCATAGTGCTCCCAATCTCAGTAATTATAACATATATTTTAAAATGTAATTTAGTCGTTTCTCCCGACTTTACGGTTCGCTATACCAATGGACCTAGTGTAATTTTTACATATAGTATATGTGGCCTTTTCATCGCTCTAATGATTATCTTTATGTCAAGTAATATCCATAACTTAAAAAACAAAAAATATATCCCAATATATGTATTTTTAGTAACAATCATTTTAGGAATTGCCATTCAAATAAAATTTCCTGGTCTTTTAATCATGACTTTCATTGAAACACTAACATTAGCTATAATGTATTTTACCATTGAAAACCCAGATGTAAGATTTATCGAAGAACTTAGTCGAAATAAAAAGTTATTAGAAGATACCCTTCAAGATAAATCCAACTTCCTATTTAGAATGAGCAACGAAATAACTCAACCAATAAAAAACATTGAAATGATTACTAAAAAAATATCTGATGAAAAAAATAAAAAATTAATTGAAGAGGGTATTCATAATATTGCATATGAAACCAAGAATATCAATAGCATTATTAATGATATTCTTGATACTTCAAATATTAATGAGGATAACATTAAAAAATATAAAGATAAATATAGTATCAAAAGAATTTATGACGAAATATCAATTAAAATAGGCAAAAAAATTGAAAATAAAAATATTAAATTTACCTCTAATATCAGCGAAAATGTACCAAATTATCTATATGGAGATTTCATTAAATTAAAACAAATAATTTATAATCTTCTAAACGATTCTATAAAAAATAAAACTAATTATATTAATATGAGTATTGATAGCATTATAAAAAACAACGTGTGTCGTTTAATTATTACGATAGAAGATACAGTAACAAACCTAGATGCTTATAAAATAAATGATATATTAGCAATTAAAACAAAAATAAATAAAGAAGACCTTGATCAACTAGAAAAAGAAAATGCTAATCTACAAACAATTTATAAGACAATAAAGTATTTAGGAGGTAGCCTAATTATTAAATCAAATGATAATGGAAGAGAATTTATAATTAGTATAGATGAATTAATATTCAAAGAAAAAACAAATCAACCATTTAAAAACTATGATAATTTAATAACAAGTAAATTTAAAATATTAATAATTGATAATAAAACATCCTTTATAAATGAAATAACCGAAAAGTTAAAAGACTATGATGTTGAAACATTTACTAATTTTTCTGGTTTAGACGCTATTAATAAAATCCAAAATGGAGCTAGATATGATCTTATTTTACTGGATGATGAAATGAAACAAATAAGTGGTTATGAAGTATTTAAAAAATTAAAAAACATAAAAAAATTTAAAACACCCGTAATAATTACTTTAGAAAAAGATAAAGAATTTATTAAAAAGCATTATATAAATGATGGATTTAGTGATTATTTATTAAAAAGTGATATAGATAATGAATTAAAAAGAATTATGGATAGATATTATTTCTATAAATAATTCTTTTAGATTAATGATAATAAATTAGTAATTATTTAAATAAGAAAGGATTATTATGAAAAAAGTTGTAGCAATAATTATTATCTTATTAACAATAGGTTGCTCTAATGACAATGAAAATCAAAATACCCAAACGGTAAGCAATAATTATGATGAAATACTAACATATTTTGCCGAAGATAAAAATATTACATCAGATTTTTTAGAATATATAAAAAATAATTATAGTGATGATTTAATAAATAAATTAGCTGAATCTTTAAAAAACAATAAATATCAAGAATCATTTTGGCATACCTATACCGGTAATTCCCTTAAAACATTGATACATCTAAAAGAAAAAAATCTTGAAAATACCAAAATAATTAATAAAAAAGGTGATATTACACTAAGCTTTGTTGGTGATGTATCCCTAGCAGATAACTGGGATATAATGCCTAAATATGACGAAAGAAAAATAGGTATCTATGGTGTATTAGATGAAGAAGTATTAAGTATCATGAATAATGCTGACATAATGGTAGCCAATAATGAATTTACCCTAAGTAATAGAGGTACTAGGTTAAATAAAGCATATACTTTCAAAGGAGACCCTAAAAGAGCTAGTATTTATAAAGAAATGGGCGTTGATTTAGTAAGCTTAGCCAACAATCACATATATGATTATGGTCACGATGCCTTCATCGATACCTTAAATACCCTTAAAAGTCAAGATATCGCCTTTGTTGGGGCAGGTAACAACATTGAAGAAGCTAAAAAGCCATATTATTATATTATCAACGGTTATAAAATAGCATTTTTAAATGCCACAAGAGCAGAGAAAAATATCATTACCCCAGAAGCTACCGAAAATAAAGAAGGAGTATTTAGATGCTATGATCCATCACTATTTATAGAAGAAATCCAAAAAGCCAAACAAGAAAGCGATTATGTTGTAGCCTTAATTCATTGGGGAAAAGAACAAAGTCACAACCTAGAACAAGTACAAATAGATACCGGCAAAAAATATATAGATGCTGGTGCCGACGTTTTAGTTGGTAGTCATGCCCATGTTTTACAAGGCATGGAAATATATAACGGAAAACTAATCGCCTACAACTTAGGAGACTTTCTCTTTAATGATTGGACTACTGAAACAGGAATATTAAATGTAAACATCGCTAACGATGGCAAATTAAGTTATAAATTTATCCCTTGTCTTCAAAGCAACGTTAAAACAAGTTTGTTAAAAGGAGATAAAAAAACGAATCTTATAAATAAAATGCAAAATTGGTCATATAATGTTCAAATTGACGAAAACGGCTATATTAATTATTATGATAATAATTAATATAGTCTTTTTTCTTATCTTTAGCATAATATTTATTGTACAAGAAAGGAAGAAAAAAATTATGGAAACACTTAAAGTTGGAACCAAATCAAATCCATCTTCAGTAGCGGGAGCCTTAGCCAATGTCATAAGAGAAAAAGGCATCGTAGAAATTCAAGCGATAGGTGCTGGAGCGCTAAACCAAGCAATAAAAGGAATAGCTATAGCAAGAGG
>JAEDMO010000005.1 GCA_016302935.1 Bacilli bacterium
TTTAAAGTTATTTACTAAATTAATAGCTTCTCCCATATGATCATAATCTCCATGTGGTGATTATCGGTTAAGCACACGTATGCAAAGTCTTTATTTACAAAGAAAAAGAAGTATCAAAATGATAATTCTAAAAATTTATCTATTTATTAAAATTACTTCTCTATCTGATTCTTTCAATAATGAAAAATCTTTCTTTTCTTCAGTGAATAATCGTTCTATTCTTACAATCCTATTATGAGTAAATGTTTCATGAAGTACTATTGCTACATCTTCGTCATCATAATAATAGTCTTCATTCAAATAATATGGATCAAAAATATAAGCAAAATTATCATCAATTTTTGTTATTAACACATAATGTTCAACACTCTGCCAACATCTTGCAATTATAACACCATTATTATCTACTGTTTTCTTCATATCAAACAAGTTAACTTTATCTTTACTTAATACTCTACAACTTATATTAAAATTTTTATTTTCATTGGCATATTTTACAAAATATCTTGCAAGTAACTCTGCCTGTTTTCTGGAAGTTCCACCTTTGCCAATGATCCCATCTTCACCTTCTACATCCAATGTATATTTATAAACTGCTTTTATAAGCGAAACTGGTACATCTTCTCTATCGTATAAATAGGCCAGCGCATTTATAAACGAAGTGGTTCCACAATCGTACTCCGTATTTTGATATCTTAATGGTATTTTCATTTTATCATCTCCAACAATTATTATATCATACTAATTCGTATTCTCTAGCAATTATACTGTCATCTGAACAATATTTTATTACATATTTGCCACCTGCTTCATTTAATTATTTACCTATTTCAAAATATGCAATTACTTTATGTATTTCTTTTGAATAATCTTTTACTTTTGAATATATTTCATTATCTATTATTTTATTTTTTATTTCATTATAATAATTCATATTACTCCTTCCTATGGACTGAAAGTCTCATTTTTTAATTTACTGTTTTTAATTTTAAACATAATACTTCCATCTTCATCTGTTCTATATATTTTAGATTCTTTTAAACTTTCTAACACTTCTTTATTTGGATGACCATACCGATTATTCTTACCAACACTAATTATTGAATATTTAGGATTTATTTCATTTATAAATTCAATACTTGAGCTCGTTTTACTTCCATGATGTCCTACTTTAAGTACATCTATATCGCTTATATTATATTTATCTAAAATATCTTTTTCTTTCTCTATTCCAGAATCTCCCATAAACATAAAATTGTAACCATCTAACTCTATATAAATAACATTACTATTATCATTTTCATTATCATATTCTTTTGTTTGAAGAAAGTATAATTTTCTATTATCTATATTTAATTCTTTAATACATGAATAATATGGTATTTTCTTTTTGTCAAAAACTTTTATCAAATCTTGTTCTAATTCATTAAACTCACCACAATTAAATATAACTTTCTCTATCTTAAAATTATTTACTAAGTTTATCGCTTCTCCCATATGGTCATAATCTCCATGTGGTAATTATCGTTTATGCATACGAATGAAATGTCTTTATTTGCAAAGAAAAAGAACTATCATTTTTGATAATTCTTTAGTACTTTTTAATCAATTTCTTAATTTTAGGTTTAAGATCATATATTTCTTCTGTAGTTATTATCCTGGATTCACTAATTGATAATTCAGGAATTATAATACCTGTTTCAAGTCCTAACCAATCAGCTAGTAGTCTTCTATGACAAAAGTGTTCCTTGTTAATATTTAACCCTGGTAATTCATGACAAAGCAATATTATCTCTTCTCCAAATTTTTGATTTAAAGTATTAATTAATTCATTAGGATCTAAATTTTTTAATCTTAAATCATAAAATTCTTTAATATACCAGTCAATTAATTCATCTTCTGTTAAATTATCTGGGTTTTGATCATAATACTGCCATAAGTATAATCTTGGTGACATTTTCTTATATGCATTACCATAAAATCCCCAAGCATTTCCACCATCACCAGTAATCGATACTAAATTACCACTCTTTGCATTCTCATAACAACTTGTTCCTTTTATAATCATTGAAACCACCTACAAACTAATTAGTATTATAACACACTATTCTAATATTTTAGTTTCTAACTTATTATTTTTTTCTAATTCCTTTAAACTTTTATCTGGAGTCGGAAGATTTTCTGGCATAGTTCCTCCAAGTTTTTGAATTGTATTTCTAATTTCTTTTCCAACCTCATAATGAGTTTTATTTGCTTCATTTTCTAATTTAATATTTTCATTCTTTAATTTTTGTTCAGTTTGAGAAATTCTAAATAAATTTGCTATTAATTCATCACTTCCCATATTATCTAAAATATCCTCCCGATATCTTAATTTCTTTCTTTTTGCTATATCATTTGCTGTTTCGCCATTATATAAACCTTTATAACCAGAGTTATGAAACCTATCAAAGTTTTTCACTCCCGCATTTCTAGCCGCAATATTTAATGAATAATTTCCTTTTCTAGTTAAATTTCTTTGATAAAATCTTTTTTCATCTTCAGTAAGTTCACTATATTCTTTTTCACTTACTTCTTGTTTTCTAGTTTGAATGGCAAAATATGTTTGACCTAAAGCAACCATCTTCTTTTTAGGATTAGCATTTTGAACTATTAAATAACATATATATCTAGACAATTTATAATCTTTAATATATTCTTTTTTCCCTTTACCTGTTTTTATTGGTTTCCTGACTTCAGGAAGCCAATACGAAACATTGTTATTAGTATTTTTATAAGCAATAACTGCTTTTTGAATTACTTTATGAAAATTTTCCCATTTGCTATATTCTAGTAATGGCATTAATTCACGTGCTAACCAATACTCATTTCCATTTTCATCTATATGCTTAATATCTTCAAACAATCTCTCTGTATATTCTTTTATCTCATTCATATAAATCTCCTTTCTATGGTGCACATGTTTCTATTTTTAATTTATTATTTTTTATTTGAAACATAATACTTCCATCATAATCTGTTCTATAATTTTTTGTATTACTTAGAGTATCTAATACAGATTCTTTAGGATGACCATATCTATTATTCTTACCAACACTTATAAGGGAATATTCAGGATTAATACTATTAATAAATTCCTCACTAGAGCTTGTATTACTTCCATGATGTCCTACTTTTAAAACATCAATATCTTTTAAATTATATTTTTCCATTAAATCTTCCTCCACTTTTATTCCTGCATCTCCCATAAATAGAAATTTATGATTATTTAGCTCTGTATATATAACAGACGAATTATCATTTTCATTACCATAATCTTTATCATTTAAAAAATATAGTTTATCATCACCTATATTTAATTCTTTGACACATGAATAATATGGTATTTTCTTTTTATTAAGTACATTAATTAAATTTTGTTCTAATTCATTGAATTCACCACAATTAAAAATTGCCTTTTCTACTTTAAAATTTTCAACTAAATTAATAGCTTCTCCCATATGATCATAATCTCCATGAGTTAATATTAGATAATCTAGTTTTTTTACATTTATACTTTTTAAATATGTAATGATGGTTTTGGCGGTTTCATATTGGTAATTGCCACCGGTATCAATTAAAATGTTTAATTTATTGTGAGGATATCTGATAAATGTGCTATCGCCTTGAGCTACATCCAAAAATATTATATAAAAGTTATTATCTAAATATATTTTAATTTGACTATAAAATATAATTATTGGAATAATGAAAATAAATTTTTTATTTTTAATTGATAATAAGAATATTATATAGTAAATTATTATTAATAGATAACTAGGTTTTGGAAATATAATTTTGGTAATTGTTATGGTACTAAAAATAAGCGATATTTTTTCTAAAAAAGTAGTTATTGTAGCTAAAATAATATCTAAGTGTGGAACTATAAGACAGATAAAGGAAAGAGGAAGAACAACGTAGGAGATTATTGGGATAAAAATAAGATTTATAATGATACTAATAATATTTATTTCATAAAAGTTATAAATTAATATGGGAAAACTAGCTAAGGTAGATATAATGGAGGTAATTAGTAATTTTAAAAAATAATTATGAATATTTTTAATTTTATAACTAGTTAAAATGAGAAAATAGCTAACTAGATATGATAGTTGAAAGCCTATATTGACTAAATAAAAGGGATTTATTACTAAGATTATGATTAAATTTAAATACATTAGATCAATTGTTTTGATCTTTAGATTGTAGATTTTGTTTATGCTAAGAAGAATGTACATAATGCCACTTCTTAAAATCGATGGTGTAAAATTTAAAAATAGCATATATATTAGTGTCATAACAATGCAGATTATATAACTAGTAACTATGCGATGGGTTATTTTTTTTAAGATTAAAAATATTGTGCCAATTAGAAGAGATAAATGAAGTCCTGAGATAGATAATAGATGAGTAAGTCCATTATTTTGGTAAGAACTTAATACTTCTTCTTCTAGAAAATCTTTTTGTCCTAAGATGAAGGTTTTTATGTAAGGACTGCTTTTTTTGATATTTGAATCAATATAATTATTTAGCTTATTTTTAATATGATTAATAATAGATACGTTATTTTTTATTTTTGTTATTTTTTGTGCATTAACTAAATAGTATATTTTATTATTATATAAATATTTTTTATAATTAAAATTATTGGGAATAGTGTTAGCTTTTGGGGTTGATAGAGTTCCCTTTATATAGATGGTATCCCCAATGTTTAAGTTTTTATGTAGAATTAAAAAATCTTCTTGATAATAATTAATTATTATATTTTCTTTTCCTTTTACATAAATAGTTAGTTTGTTTTCTTTTATTTTTAGCTTAGTAATTGTTCCTTCAAATTTAGTCTCTTCTTTGGAATATTTACTTTGATATGGAAAAAAGTTAATATTAATAAGACTATATATAATAGTGATAATGGCAATATATTTAAAATGTTTGCTATGATAATGTAAAATAGTTTTTAATCTTTTCATAAGTTGTATTTCCTATACCATCAATATTTAGTAGATCTTCTATTTGTTTAAATCCATATTCTTGGCGATATTTTATTATCGCTTCGGCTTTAGTTTGACCTAATCCAGGTACTTCTTTTAATTTTTCAATAGAGGCGGTATTAAGGTTTATTTTTTCTTCTTCATTTGTTTCATCTTTGGGTTCGTTTTCTTTAATATTGGCATCATTTTCAATGATTGGACAAAGACACGATGGAATTTTATTATTAGAAGAAGATTCTTTTTTTAAATTTTCTATTTCTTCTTTGGAATAGATTATAATTACCATTTCGTCAGTTACTATTTTGGCTAAATTAACAGTAGAGGTATCGGCTTTTTTGGTTAATCCCCCCGATTTATTGATTACATCCACTACCCGACTTTTTTCTTCTAAAGTATAGACGCCTGGTTTATTTACTTCTCCTTTAATATCTACTTTTACATATTTGGTAATGGACTCTTCTTTTTTCTCTTCTGTTTTTTCTTTGGATTCTTGTTCTTCTGCTATTTCAATTTCAGAGTTTAATGTTTCTTCTATGGAGCTTGCCTTAACAAGCATACTTTTTAGAATAATTACCATACTTATTATGATAAATACTGTTATTATAATTATTATATTTAAATGTTTGCGAATAAATCTCATAATTACTTCCTTTCTTTTTATTTAGGTCTTTACTATATTATTCTTTAAAAGTTATGCATTTTTCTTTTTATTTTTGATGTTTTAAAAATTATTTATTTGTTGTATAATGATAATAGGTGGTAGAATGTATTTGTGTTATAATAATCAAAAAATTGAACTATGTTGTCAGGATGGCTTTAAAAATAGATTGATGGGAATTATGTTTAAAAAAGATAAGTTAAATAAGGCATTATACTTTAAAAGATGTAATAGCATTCATACTTTTTTTTGTAAACAAGATATTGCTGTAATTATGACCGATAAGGATGATAGGATAATATATTTTAATAATAAAGTTAGACCAAACAAAGTAATTATTAAGCTTAAAGCTTATAATACATATGAACTACCGGTAGGATACTTTAAAAAATTAAAAGTTAATACTTATTTAAGAAAAGAGGAATGTTAATGAAAATTTGCATTTTGGGATGTGGAGCTTATGGAATTGCACTTTCTTTGATGTTTAATGAAAATAATAACAATATCATTATGTGGACGAAGTTTAAGGAAGAAAAGGATGATATTAATAAAAAGCGTGAGAATGATAAGGTATTGAAAGGGGTTAAAATACCTGATAATATTATCATTACTGATGATATGAAAGAGGCTGTTAAAGAAGCTAATCTAATTGTTATAGCAGTACCGGCAGGTGCGGTTGATGATGTTGCTATGGAACTTAAAAATTATTATAAAAAAAGACAGCACATATGTATTGCCTCAAAAGGGATTGAACAAGAAAGCTGTCATTTTGTTGAAAATGTAGTATCAAAATATATAAAAACTAATAAATTGGCAGTTATATCTGGGGGATCGTTTGCTATAGATATTGTTAGAAAAGTTCCAATTGGATTATCACTAGCTACTAAAAATAAGAGTACGGAAAAAATACTGAAGTCAACTTTACAGAATAAATATTTAAAATTAAGAACGACTAATGATATTCTAGGAGTGGAAGTATGTGGTTCTATTAAAAATGTAATAGCAATAGCATCGGGGATGTTACATGGGCTTGGTTATCCAGAATCTACTCAATGCATGTTTATTACGGAATCTTTGCACGATATTAAAAATTTAATTAAGACTTTGGGTGGAAGTAAAAAAACAATACTATCCTTTGCAGGATTTGGAGATTTGCTTTTAACTTGTACTTCTTATAAAAGTAGAAACTTTACTTTGGGGAGAATGATTGGAGAAAAGAAAGATAAAAAAGAAATTCAAGAATATATGGATAATACAACGATTGAAGGTCTTTATACACTTAAATCAATATATAAATTAATAAAGAATAAGAATGTAGATATGCCTATTATTGATTTGATATATGATATTATTTATAAAGATGTAGATCCTAATGAATTAGCAACTTTTTTAATTAATAAAAAATAATGTAAATTAATAGTTTACATTATTTTTGTATTATTGTTAAAAATTTTTATTTAATTTTTTGAAATTTTAGTTTGTCCACCCATATATGGCCTTAGTACTTCTGGTATACTGATACTTCCATCTTCGTTAAGATTATTTTCTAAAAATACTATTAGCATTCTTGGTGGAGTACAAACGGTATTATTTAGGGTGTGTGGATAATATTTACCATTTTCACCGTTTACTCTTATGCCTAGTCTTCTGGCTTGGGCATCTCCTAGATTTGAACAAGAACCTACTTCAAAATATTTTTGTTGTCTTGGGCTCCAAGCTTCAATATCAACACTTTTTACTTTTAAATCAGCTAAGTCGCCAGAACAGCATTCTAATGTTCTAACTGGAATATCTAGACTTGTGAATAATTCTACAGTATATTTCCACATTTTATTATACCAATCCATACTGCATTCTGGTTTAGAAATAACGATCATTTCTTGTTTTTCAAATTGGTGAACACGATATACTCCTCTTTCTTCAATACCGTGTGCTCCTACTTCTTTTCTAAAACATGGAGAGTAGCTAGTTAGTGTTATAGGTAATTTTTCTTCTTTGATTATAGTATCCATAAATCTGGCGATCATAGAATGTTCGCTTGTTCCAATTAGATATAAGTCCTCCCCTTCTATTTTATACATCATATTATCTCTTTCTGCAAAACTCATAACTCCATCTACAGATGCACTATTTATCATAAATGGTGGTATACAATAGGTAAATCCTTTGTTAATCATAAAATCTCTTGCATAAGCTAATACTGCTGAATGGAGTCTAGCTATATCGCCGGTTAAAAAGTAAAAACCGTTGCCACTAATTTTTCTTGCTGAATCTAAATCGATACCATCTAAATTTTCCATAATATCGGTATGATATGGTATTTCAAAATTGAACTCTTTCTTTTTACCAAATTTTTCTAATTCAACATTTTCACTATCATCTTTACCTATTGGAACAGTATCATCAATAATATTAGGAATGACCATCATAATGTCTTTTACTTTTTTGCTTAATTCTTCTTCCTTTTGTTCTAATTCAACTAGTTCTTCATTTATTTTTTTAACATTTTCTTTTTGGATGTTAGCCTCTTCAACTTTTTTATCTCGCATATAACTACCAATTAAGGTGGAAATGCTATTTCTTTGGTTACGAAGGTTATCTGCCTTAGTTTTTGTTTCTCTTAAATCTTTATCTAAGCAGATTACTTCATCTACTAATGGTAGTTTTTCATTTTGAAATTTATTTTTTATATTTTCTTTTACCTTGTTGGGATTTTCTCTTACAAATTTAATATCTAACATATTATCAGCCCTTTAATTTTTTATGTAATTAGTATATCACATAGATTTTTTTTTGTCTAGACTATGATTTATTATAACATTGGCTGATATATCCCCTGTAACATTTAAAGTAGTATAGATCATATCTAAAACTTTATAGATGCCACTGTAGAAACCTATAAATGTTAATGGAATGCCTAATAGTGATATATAGGTAGCTCCGATGACAATACCTCCGTTGGGTATTCCTGGGGCGGCCATATTGATTAATGTGGCACTAACTAACATTAATAGATATGTAGGAATATCTATCGTAATACCAAAGAGATGTGAACAAAATAAACCTAGTAGAGCAAATGATACTGCTCCTCCACACATATGTATAGTACAACCTAGTGGAACAACCATATCTGTTACTTTATCAGAAATCCCTAGGTCTTCATTGCAAACTTTAATAGTATATGGAAGTGTTGCAGAAGATGAACAAGTAGTCATAGTAATTAGCCATACTTTAGATATTTTTTTAATATACGTAAATGGATTTATTTTTGTTATTAAGCATACTGGTAATATCATAACAAATATGAGAGCAATAACACTACACAAATAGGCTACTCCTATATACTTAGCACCTAAACTAATTATAGATGTTCCATAATTTGCAATAGTAGTTGATATTAAGGAGAATACCCCTATTGGAGTTAAATACATGATATATTCTAGTATTTTATTAAATAATTCTTTAAAAGAGTCTATTATGTTTATAACAGAAGGCCCTTTGTTTATCTTAGAAGATGCTATACCACATATTACAGAAAATATTATTGTTGGAAATACTGCATTGTTTTCAATCATAGTAATAAAGTTATTAGGAAATAAATTTGTAATAATGTCAGATATATTAAACTTAGTTAATTCTCCTTGCCACAATATTATATCATACTTGTATGATGAAGCTGGGTTTAAAATAGCAACTATTATAGAAGTTAATACGAAAGTAGATATAAACATTATTGTAAAGATTAGAATTGTTTTTAATAAAAGATGTGTTTTTGTTTTTAATTTCATTGAATTATAGATGGATACTGTTATAGAGGTAAATACTATGGGTATTATCATAAATTTTAAAAGATTTACATATATAGTCCCTAAAAATGATATATTTTTTGCTACATTAGGTAGATATATACCTAGAATAATACCTAGTATCAAACTTATTATTATTAATATATTAAATTTCTTTTTCATAGTAATCACTTATCCTTTTAATTGCTATAGATATATCTTCTTTGGTACCTAATGAAGATATACGAAAGTAGGCATCTGCTTCACTACCAAAGATGATACCTGGAGTTACAATAATATTTAATTCATTTAGAAAGAAAGAGAATGTTTCCCAGGAAGTTAATAAAGAAGGATTCTTTACCCAGATAAAAGGAGAATCTATTCCTCCCCATACTTTGAAATTATATTTTAAGAAGGTATCTTTTAAAGATTTAGCATTATCTAAATAGTATTTAATATTGTAGTTAATAATTTCTTTAGATTCTTTATCATATGAGGCTAAAGCTCCTTTTTGGGCTATATAATCTGTCCCATTAAAACGATTTAATGTTCTTAGTTTCCAAATATGATTGATATCTTTGTCTATATCATTAGGAATTATGTAATAAGAACATCTTACGCCTGTGAAACTAGAACTTTTTGAAAAACTTCTAAATTCTATAGAAGTCTTTTTGCTATTTGGTAATTCATATATTGATTTAGGCACATCAGGACTAGTTATATAGTCATGATAAACATTGTCATATAAAATTATAGAATTATTGTTTATTGCATATTCTATCCACTTTTCTAGATATTCTTTAGTATAGGCAATACCTATAGGGTTATTAGGAGAGCATAGATATATTATATCATATTTTTTAGTAGGTATCTGAGGCAAAAAGTTATCTTCCTCTTTAATAGGCAAGAAAGATACTTCTCTGCTTAAAGCGTATGTTCCATTTAAATAAACCGGATATGTAGGATTAGTTATGAGTATTTTAGCATTTACATCAAATAATTCTAGTATACTAGTAGAGTCTGTTTTAGTTCCATTTGATATATATATTTCATCTTTAGTAAAATTAAATACACCATATTCATTATCTAAGATAGCTTGTCTTAAAAAATCATGACCGTAGTAGTATCCATAACCTTTAAAAGTATTAATATCGCTTAACTCTTCTACAGCTTTATGCATTTCTTCTATAATTGGCCTTGGTATTGGTCTTGAAACATCTCCTATACCAAGAGATATAATTTTTTTAGTTGGATTATTTAATTTATATTCGTTAACTTTCTTATTTAATGTTGCAAAACTGTTTTCTTGTTCTATTTTAAATAAATATGGATTATATTTTATCATAAAAAAATTCCTTCTTTCTATAAACTACATTGTCTTTTTAGTATTTTATATGATAAAACCCTTATTATATAAGGGTTTAATATTATATTTTGGTACCAGCCAAGGGACTTGAACCCTCACACTATTGCTAGTAGTAGATTTTGAGTCTACCGCGTCTACCATTCCGCCAGGCTGGCATAAAACTTGGATAATGTAATTCTATCATATAATTTATTTGTTGGCAATATCAATTTTTTACTTTTCGCTAAATTTAAATGTCAATTTTTATTTTATGGTTGTATTTGAGTATACTTTCGTATATGCTTATTATTGGGAGGATAAAAAAATGAAAAAGAAAATTTATTTGTTTGCTCTTGGTTTTTTACTGCTAATACCAAGTGTTAGAGCACTAAATGAAAAAGTGGTTGGATCTTGGGCAACAAAAAATGAAGGGGTTTTTGTTGGTAGTTATGATAATGGTTATCAAAATAGAACTATTTTGGCTAATTCATTATTTGAAGCAGATGCGACTGAAGAAAATGGTCGTGAGTTTGGTTTTACCGGTGTTGGGTATTTTACATCTGGAATTACTTATTATTTTGACAAATATGAGAATGATGTTAAAACTCACAATGCTAAACTAGTTTCTAATCCTAATGAAAATGAACCAGATTTAAGGTTGACAGAGGTTACTTGGGATGGGGATAATAGTAACTGGATTGGCGAAGGCGTTATGGTGTATGCGGTTAATTATAATGGAACTAATGAAGAAAGACTATTAGCATATGCTTATAATAAAACAGCAATTTTAAGAGCAAAAAACAAGGGAATTGAACTTGCACAAGTTGAAGGAGCTAAAGTGGAATTTGTATATCAATCACAAGAACATAACTTGTATGACACTTTAATTTATTTCCCAGAAGATTTTAAATATTGTACAGCAATTAAGCTAGTAGATATTACTGAATCTTTAAAATACTTAGGTGGCAATGGTCAAAATACACACGATGGCTATGATATTGATGCAATATATGGTTATAAGATATTGTACACTCCAGTAGAAGATTATGAATTGAAGGGTGAGACTGCTGTTTCAGTTGGTGATTATAATGTTGGATGTGAAAAATCTTGGCAAAAAATTGTTATGAAAATAAAGGTTGCTGATTTGATCGATAGTGAATATGTTTTTGATATTGTAGCTGGTCAACATTATAAAATTGGTACTGGTAAGGTTTATTTAGATGATGGTGTTGTTTCTGTAAGTTATGAAATTTTCCCTTATTTAGATGATATTGTGGTTAAAGATTCTAAGATTGGTATTTATAAGAATTTAAGTAATATTATGAAAGATGGTAAATTAATTGGTAATGGAAAAATCATAAATAATGAACATGTGACTTTAGATGATGAATATGTTTATGTTAGATTACATCTTGATGTTGAAATTCCAGTTTATTTATATGACTTTTTAGATCAAATTGATCATATTGATAAAATATGTGAAATTAATACTAATAATAAAAATTTTCATCGTAGATTTGATACATCTTTAACTGCTTATAATTGTAAGAAAAATTGTTGTAAGTGTAATGCTAAGAATAATTTTTCTAGAATGAATTATAATAAAAAATTATCTTGCAATCATTAAAAAAAGGCTTCAACCTTTATTTAAAGGTAAAGTCTTTTTTTTATTCAAAATTATTAACAATTTTTTTAAATTCGTCACCACGGTCTTCAAAACATTTATATTGATCCCACGATGCACAGGCTGGAGAAAGTAATATAATGTCCCCTTCTTCAGATAGGCTGTATGCTAATTTAGTGGCTTCTTCAAGATTATTTAACACTGTTACTGCAATGTTGTTTTCTTTGGCAAAACTTTCTATTTTGTATTTTGTTTCACCATAGCAAAATATTTGTTTAACATTACCCATATAGTCTTTTAATTCATCAAAGCTTTGTCCTCTATCTAAGCCACCTAGTATTAACATTATGGGTCTATTAAATGATGATACTGCTATTTGGGTAGCTTTATTATTTGTTGATTTAGAATCGTTATAAAATTCTCTTTCATTTAGTCTTCTTACAAATTCGATACGATGTTCTACTCCTTTAAAGTTTGTTAGGGTATATTTAATTTTTTCTATATCAATCCCCATATAAATTCCTACTATAAGGGCGCACATCATATTTTCATAATTGTGGTTACCTTTTAATATTATATCTTTGGTATTTATTATTTTATTCCCTTGATAACATATATATCCATCTTCTAAATAGGCATCACCATTTTTAATAGAAGATGAAAAATACATTTTTGTAGATTTTATGTCTTTGGTTATTTTTAGACAATCTTCGTTGCCACAATTGATAATAGCAAGTTCTTTGGGGGTATGAAAGTTGAATATTCTTTTTTTGATGTTGATATAGTTTTCATAACTACCATGGAAATCTAGATGAACTGGTAATAAATTGGTTAGAACTGATATATCGGTTTTAAAATCAATAAAATTAGCTAAATGATGGCCGGCTATTTCAATTACAATTGTATCCCCTTCTTTAATTTTATCTATAAAACCCGATAATGGAAGTCCTACATTTCCAGTTAAATGGACGTTATTGGAACCATTTTTTAATACTTCATATATTAATGTCGTAGTTGTTGTTTTACCATTGCTACCAGTAATTCCTACAATTTTGACATTCTTAGGTAGTAGATGATAAGCCATTTCAATTTCATTAATAACTGGAATATGGTGTTTGTTAGCATAAAGAACATACTTATGATCATTTCTAATACCAGGATTTTTGATTAGATAGTCAAAATCTGGGGTTAAAATATCATCTGGATGAGAACCTAGTATAACACTTACTCCTAAAGATTCTAGTTCTTTTACTTTATCTAAATCTTGATCGATTGACATATCGTTTAAGGTTATGGTATTTCCTCTTTTAGCTAATACTTTAGCTGCTTCATAACCACTTCTAGCCATTCCTAGAATAAATATTTTTTTATTTTCAAACATATAATCACCTGCTACTATATTATACCATAAATTAGAAAAAAAGATATACTTTAGACAACTTCATCTATATACTTTTGAATCAGATTAGATGATGAAGATAGTATATCATTTAGAGTATCCATTTTATTTTTGTACTCAATATATAGTGGATTACTATTTAAAATGGCCGTTTTTTCTTTAATTATTTTATCTATTTCTTTATATTTTAAATCTTTATTATATTCTAAGATGGTTGCTTTTTTATTTAAATTTTTAATTTCTTCTATTAGTGAAATAAGGTTTTTATCTTTTTTGATAGCATTTTCTATTTTTATATAATTTTGATATTCTTTACTTTCTTTTATGGTTTTAAATAGATTATCTATTTTGGTATCAATCATTATTTATATCCCCATCTAAACTCCAAGTTTTAATTTCTTTTATTTTTACATTAATAATTTTACCTACGCAACTAGGATCACATTTTACGTTAACTAACTTCATGGTGTCGGTATAGCCAAAAAACTTGCCTTTTTTTTCACTTTCACCTTCTATTAAAACCGGAACTACTTTGTTTAAATATTTTTGATTATTTTCTTTAGCATATTTATTAACTAAGTTATTTAGTTTTTGAAGACGTTTATTTTTGGTTTCTAAGGTGATGTTATCTTCTAAGGCTGCAGCAGGGGTTCCTTCTCTTTTTGAATATATAAAGGTATAGGCTAGATCAAATTTTAGTGTGTTAACTATATCTAATGTTTCTTGAAAATCTTCTTCGGTTTCATTTGGAAATCCTACAATAATATCGGTACTTATGGAAACATTAGGTATTTTTCTTTTTATTTTATTGAACAGACAAATATATTCTTCTTTAGTATATCTTCTACCCATCAATTTTAGAATTCTATTACTACCTGATTGGATAGGGAGATGAATATATGGCATAATGTTATCATATTTGGCAATTACATCTAGCATATCATCAGTAAAATCCCAAGGATGAGAGGTTATAAATCTAATTCTTTGTATTTGGGTTTTGGCAACATTTTCTAACAAATTAGCCATATTATAATTTGTTTTTAAATCTTTACCATAGGCGTTTACGTTTTGTCCTAGAAGTGTTACTTCTAAATAGCCATCTTTTACTAATTCTTCTACTTCCTTGATTATATCTTGGGGTAATCTACTTCTTTGTTTGCCTCTGGTATATGGAACAATACAATAGGTACAAAACTTATCACAACCATACATAATATTTACCCATGCTTTATATTTTGAATCTCTTTTTACTGGGATGTTTTCATAGATATTACCTTCAATACTATATACATCAATATTTTGTTTTTTTGTTTTTATTAGTTCACCTAATAAAATTGGAAGTTTGTGTATGTTATGAGTTCCAAAGACTAAATCTAGCCATTTATATTTTTCGTGAATAATGCTTGCAACATTTTCTTCTTGTGCCATACAACCACAAAGACATGTGATAATATCTTTTTTTTCTTCTTTTAAGTGTTTAATTCTACCCAACATACCAAAGACTTTGTTATGTGCATTTTCTCTAATAGCACAAGTATTTAGGATTATTAAATCGCTATTTGTCATACTAGCAGTTTCGGTTAGTCCAATGTTTTCTAAAATGGCTTTTATATTTTCACTATCGTGAACATTCATTTGGCAACCATAGGTTTCAATATAATATTTTTTATTTTTAAAATAATTTTGGACATCGTTTGGGATTTTATAATCATCATATAATATTTTAACTTCTTCTTTGCCTCTTATTTTAGCTTGTTTTAATGATGGTAAATTCATAAATCACTTCCTAACTACTTAATCTTTTTAATATTTTTTTTACTTTTTTTATTTTTAGATACATTTTTGTTTTAATAATAATTTTTGACGAAGAAATATTTTCGTTTATTTTTTTTAATTTTTGGTAATTTTCTAAAGTCATATTTTTAAAATTTTGGTCGTCTTTTTTTAATGATAATGGACCAAATAATAGGTCGTCATTGCTATAATGATGGTTACCTTTTTTGAATACTATTATGGTATAATATTGGCCATTTTCTTTGATTGTTTCTTCTTTTGCAATATAATAATTTAGTTTGGTTATGTTTTTTCTTAGATAATATAAATCGGTATTGCTTTGAATAATTATGGTTTTGACATTTGCTAGTTTATCAATGCCATTTTTTAAAATGCCTACAATTGTCATACTACCTAAGCCAGAGATAATAATCGTATCAATTTCGTCTTTTGAAACTACTTCTAATCCGTTACCTAGGCGGAGGGTGATAATATTTTCTAATTTTTCTTTTTTTACATTATTAAGAGCGATATTATATGCGTTTTGATTAATATCGCTGGCAATGACTTTGATATTTTTTTTATTTAAGGCTAGGTATATACTTAGGTAAGCATGATCACAACCAATGTCTATTATTTTATTTTCATCTTCTATGTAATTTGCAATAGTTTGAAGACGCTTACTTAGTTTAATCATTTAGAAAATCCTTTAATTTTCTACTACGTGATGGGTGTCTTAGTTTTCTTAGGGCTTTGGCTTCTATTTGTCTTATTCTTTCTCTAGTTACACCAAATATTTGTCCTACTTCTTCTAATGTTTTAGGACTTCCACCACCTAGACCAAATCTTAGTCTCAATACTTGTTCTTCTCTTTCAGTCAATGTTAGTAACAAATCGTCTATTTCATCTTTTAATATTTCGTGGGTTGTGTATTCTTCTGGACTCATGCTTCTTTCGTCTTTGACAAAATCTCCTAAATGAGAATCATCTTCTTCACCGATAGGTGTTTCTAATGATACTGGTTCTTGGGCTACCTTGATAATTTCTCTTATTTTTTCTACTGATATGTTCATTTTTTTAGCAAGTTCTTCATCTGTTGGTTCTCTATTTAATTCTAAGGTTAATTGTCTTTGAAAACGGGATAATTTATTGATAGTTTCTACCATATGAACCGGTACCCTGATGGTTCTTGCTTGGTCAGCAATGGCTCTTGTTATGGCTTGGCGAATCCACCAAGTTGCATATGTAGAAAATTTATAACCTTTTTCGGCATCGAATTTATCTACTGCTTTCATAAGACCAATATTACCTTCTTGGATTAAATCTAAGAATAGCATTCCACGACCGACATATCTTTTGGCTATAGAAACAACTAAACGTAAATTGGCTTCTGCTAAGATATTTTTAGCTTCTTCGTCACCTTGGGCGATTCTTTCTGATAGTTTTAATTCCTCTTCTAAAGATAACAGACTTATTTTACCTATTTCTTTTAGATACATTCTAACTGGATCGTTGATGGTTAATTCTTTGGCAATGACGTGATCAGATAATATTTTTTCAAAATCATCATCGCCTTCATCTTCATCATCTCCGATTTCTCCAACCTCTTCTGTAACTATTTCAATACCATTTTCTACAAAGGCATTATACAAGCTGTCTAGATTATCACTATCTAATTCTAATCCTTTTAGGACTTGGGCAAGTTCTTCATAGGTAATAAATCCTTTTTCTTTTCCTTGTTTAATTAATTCTTCTTTGCGACTTTCAAATGTCTTAATTTCTTCTATCATAAATTCCTCCATTAATTTTGATATTAAATTTACTATTAGCAATCTCTGCTTTTTTCATAATATCTACTTCTTCATCTATTTTATTTTTTAAATTTTTTTCTCTTTCTTTTAAGTTGGCTTTAGTAATGGCTAAGATGTAGTCATCGATGGCTTCTTGGCTGTATTGTTCATTTATATTTAGTATTTCTATTTCTTGCATTGTTTCTAACAGTTTGGGATTATTGTTGATTAAATGGGTATAGAAATCCGCTTCTTTTAATGTTCCATATTTGTGGTAATAATAAATTATTTCGTTGGATAGATTTCGATATTTAGCATCTGGCATATAGCTTACCCTATTTTCTACCATATTTATCACTTCATCATATTTTAGCATATAGTATATCAATGATTTACACGCTATTATATGCTGTTTAGGTCTTTGCTCTTTTTTGATTTCTTGTTTTACCTCTTCTTTTTTTACCTTTACATTTTGTTTTAGTAATGATTGATATTTTTCATTTAAACTATTATAAGTAATGTTATACTCTTTTGATAGTTTATTTAAGATAATATCTACTTTTATTAAATCTTCTTCTTTTACTAATGCTTTCAATACTTCGTTTATGTATTTAGCAATATCATCAATTTCAGTGAGGTTTTTGCCATTTTTTAATATTGTTAGATTAAAATCGGTTACAGAAAGTGGATTTTTAATTTGGCTTTCAAAGGCAGAGGATCCATATTTTAGAATGTATTCATCTGGATCTAAATCTTCTTTAAGTCTTATTATTTTAGGGCTTATACCTATTTCACTTAGCATTTGGATACAAGTAATAGTGGCTTTTTCCCCGGCGGCATCACCATCAAAGCAAAGAATGATGTTATCACTTATTTTTTTTAGTAAGTTTATGTGTTCTTTGGTAATAGCCGTTCCTAGGGTTGCCACACAGTTATTAATACCAATGGTAGATGCTCTTATAACATCTAAAAAGCCTTCCATTACTATTATGTAATCATTTTTCTTTAGCGTACTTTTGGCATTGTGATAATTATATAGGATGCTACCTTTTTTGAATATACTTGTTTCTTTGGTGTTTACATATTTATTTTCACTGCTGGTGTTATAGATTCTTCCGCTAAAAGCTATTACTTTACCATTTAAATTATGAATTGGAAAAATAATTCTATTTAAAAAGAAGTCTGTATTGTTGTCATTTGCTAAGCCAAGATTAATTAATTCATTAATACTGTATCCTTTTTGAATTAGCATACTAGTTAGTTTGTTGTCTTTAAGGGCTAGTCCAATACCAAATTTTTTTATTGTCTCTTTGTCTATTTTTCTTTGTTCTAAATAGTCAATTGCCTTTTTACCTAGTGAGGTATAAATATTATTTTGATAGTACTTAGCTGCTATTTCATAGGCGTTATATTCTTTATTATTTACTTTGCTACTATCTTTGATACCACTGATATTTATGCCAAGGCGAGATCCTAATAATTTTACTGCTTGTACAAATTCAATATTTTCATAGTTCATGACAAAGGTAAAAACATTACCACCGGCACCACAGGAGAAGCATTTATATATCTGTTTAACTGGGTCAACGCTCATGCTGGGTGAATGATCGTCGTGAAATGGACATACACCAAAATAATTTTTACCTTTTTTAGTAAGAGGTACATAGTTGGATATTACTTCTACAATATCGGTATTATTTCTTATTTCATTAATTATATCGTCATTTATAAAGGCCATAATTCACCTCACTACGCTATTTCCTCTAAATATAATATTCTAGGAAAATTTGCAAATTACTTTTTTTTATAACAATTTTTTTACTTTTAACTAGAATATCGTTATTTTTTTATAAACATACTATCACCAAAGGAAAAGAAACGATAGTTGTTTTTGATTGCTTCTGAGTAGGCGTTCATTATTATTTCTTTGCTACAGAAAGCAGATACTAACATAATCAAAGTTGATTTTGGTAAATGAAAATTAGTAATTAGGCTATCTACTGCTTTGAATTGATATCCTGGATAGATAAATATAGATGTGTAACCACTACATGCTTTGAAAGTTTGATATTGGTTCATTACGGTTTCTAATACTCTAGTGGTTGTCGTTCCAACACTTACAATATTTTTGCCATCTTTTTTTGCTTGATTTAAAATCTTGGCTGTTTCTTCATTAATGGTATAGAATTCACTGTGCATCTTGTGGGTAGTTACGTCTTCTACATTAACTGGTCTAAAGGTTCCTAATCCAACATGGAGGGTTACATAACAAATGGTTATACCTTTATTCTTTAGTTTTTCTAATAATTCTTGGGTGAAGTGTAAACCTGCGGTTGGTGCTGCGGCAGAACCAATATTTTTAGCATACACGGTTTGATAACGATTTTTATCTTTTAATTTTTTATGAATATATGGTGGAAGTGGCATTTCTCCTAATTTATCTAATATTTCATAAAATATACCGTCATATAAAAATTCAAATTCTCTAATTCCTTCTTCTTTTACTTCAATACATTTGGCTTTTAAAATGCCATCGCCAAAATTTACTATGGTTCCTATTTTAACTCGTTTAGCTGGTTTGCATAAGCATTCATAAATATTATTTTGGGTATTTTTTAAAAGAAGTAGTTCGATATGGCCGTTAGTATCTTCTTTTTGGCCGATTAATCTTGCAGGCATAACTTTAGTGTCATTTAAAACTAGTACATCGTTTGGTGTTAAATAATCGATTATGTCTGCGAAATGGCGATGTTCAATAGTACCAGTTTCTTTGTTTAATACCATTAGTTTTGATTCATCTCTTTTGTTTATAGGTGTTTGTGCGATTAGGTTTTCTGGTAAATAATAATCAAAATCTTCTGTTTTCATAAGTTCACCCCTTAAAATACTTGGTTATTATAACATATTATTTGACAAAATGAAATATTTTTTTTGATAGTGATTGATTTAATGTCTATTTAAAAAAAATAGATATATAGTTATATATCTATTTCTCTTGGGCATATGTTACTGCCTTATTTATCATATCTTTATGAAAAATATCTATTTTATCTATCTCATTTATATCTATGTATCTTAGCTCATAATAGTTATCTTGACAGTTTCTTTCTAGTTCTTCACCAGATAATTTGGGTATTCCATTAATTATAGTACAGTAAAAGAAGTGTTCAATATAATTATCAGACTCTTTTTTTCCTAAATAGTCTATAATCTTGATATCAACATTAAATTCTTCTTTTAATTCTCTTATCACATTTTCTTCTAATGTTTCCCCTTTTTCTTGACCGCCACCTGGTAGTGAGTAATATTCTTTTATTTTACCATCTTTATTTTTTCTTCTAAAGAATGTTAAAAGTTTGTTATTTTCAATGATGATGGCTCTTGAACTGATTCTTTTATTCATAATATACCTCTTCTTATTTATATTTAAAATTAATTTTAGGATAAAATATGATATTTGTCAATATTTTCTGTATTTTAAATGTTTTATAATTGTTTTTATTTATTCTATAAAATAAAAAAGTATAGTTTTAACTATACTAATTCTAAGATAACCATTAAAGAGTTATCTCCTTTTCTTTCTTTTAATTTAATGATTCTAGTGTAACCACCATTTCTGTCTTTATATCTTGGTGCTAATTCATTAAATACTTTTTTAACACATTCGTTATCATTATGTAGGAATGCTAGCGCTAACCTTCTTGAAACTAGAGAACCACTTTTACCATATGTTACCATCTTGTCAAAACACTTTCTTACTTCTTTAGCTCTTGTTTCAGTTGTTTCAATTTTTTCGTTGATAATTAATTGTTTAGTTAGGGTAGCAAGCATACTTCTTCTATGTTTATTATCTCTTCCTAATTTTCTGTAAGCCATGTTAATTCTCCCTTCTAGTCTTCGTTTCTGAATTTAAGACCCATATCTTTGATTTTATCAATTACTTCTTTTAGTGATTTTTTACCTAGGTTTCTAATTTTCATCATTTCATTTTCTGATTTTTCTACTAAATCACGTATTGTAAGAATACCAGCTCTTTTTAAACAATTATATGCTCTTACTGATAAATCTAAATCATCAATTGAAGTTTCTAACATTTTCTTGCTTGGATCTTCTTTTTTAGATGACATTAAACCAGTTACATCTTCAATATCACTAATTTTTGTAATAACTTCAAAATGTTCTACTAATATTTTTGCCCCTAGTGCTAATGCTTCTTCTGGGCTGATTGAACCATTTGTCCATACTTCTAATGTTAATTTATCAAAGTTATTATTTTGTCCAACACGCGCAGGTTCAACTTCATAATTAATTCTTTCAATAGGTGAATAAATACTGTCAATAGCAATTAAGCCTAATTTTTTGTCACCTAATATTTTTTTGTTTTCTTCACTTCTAACATAACCTCTTCCACTACCGATGGTCATTTCCATATTTATGCTTCCGCCTTCGGCAAGAGTACATATTACAAGTTCAGGGTTAAGTATTTCAATGTCTGCATCTTTTTCAATATCACCAGCATATACTTCGCCAGCAACATTTTTTGATAATCTAATTATTTTGTTTTCGTCATCAGAATGATTTTTTAAAACAACGCTTTTTAAATTTAAGATGATAGCAGTTACGTCTTCAATAACACCATCCATTTTTTGAAATTCATGGTCAACACCATCTATTTTAACACTTGTGATAGCATCTCCTGGTAATGAAGATAACATTGCTCTTCTTAAAGCATTACCAATTGTTGTTCCGAATCCTCTTTCTAATGGTTCTAATTCAAATTTACCATAGTGATTACTTTCTACGTATTCAGTTACTTTGTAATCTGGTTTTTCAAATTTTAACATTTAACACACTCCCTTTCTTAATTATCCACGTCTTCTTTTTGGTGGACGACATCCGTTATGTGGAATTGGTGTTTCGTCTTTTATAGATGTTACTTCTAAGTGAGCAGTTTGTAGAGAACGAATTGCTGGTTCTTTACCAGATCCTAATCCTTTTACTATAACTGCAACTTTTCTCATACCCATTTCATAGGCTGTTTTTCCTGCTGCTTCTGCGGCCATACCAGCTGCGAATGGAGTTGATTTTTTACTACCTTTTATTCCAAGTGTTCCTGATGATGCCCAACTTACGGCATTACCTTCTAAATCAGTAATAGTTACCATTGTGTTATTAAATGTTGATTTAATGTGAGCAACACCTTCAGGAACATTTTTCTTTACTTTACGCTTTCTTGCTTTATAAGCCATAATTTACCTCCTTAGTTAATTATTTTTTCTTATTAGCTACTGTTTTTCTTTTGCCACCTCTAGCTGTTACAGCATTACGATTTGTTCTTTGTCCTCTTACTGGTAATTTCTTTTTATGACGAGTTCCTTGATATGAATTAATTTCCATTTTAGTTTTGATATTCATACTAACTTCTCTTCTTAAATCACCTTCAACAGGATATTTAGATACTTCATCTCTTATTCTAACTATTTCCTCTTCAGTTAAATCTTTAACTTTAGTATCTAGATTAACATTAGCATTTTTACAAATTGTTTTTGATAGTTGTCTTCCAATACCATAAATGTATGTTAGGGCAACTTCAACTCTTTTTTCGTTAGGTAGATCGATACCTTTAATTCTTGCCATATTTTTTCCTCCTATTAACCTTGTTTTTGTTTGTGTTTTGGATTTTCACAAATAACCATAACTTTGCCATTTCGTTTAATAACTTTGCATTTTTCACAAATAGGTTTAACTGACGCTTTTACTTTCATAATTTACCTCCTATTTTTGTTTTCTATAGGTTATACGCCCACGTGTTAAATCGTAAGGTGATAATTCAATAACTACGGTATCACCTGGTATAATACGAATGTTATTTACTCGCATTTTACCAGAAACGTGAGCTTCAATGATGTGTCCATTAGATAGTTGTGTTTTAAATTTACCACCAGGTATAATTTCTAATACTTTTCCTTCTACCTCAATAGTATCTTCTTTACCCATCTAATCATCCTTTCTTAGTTAATATTTCATAACCATCTTTTGTCACTACGACAGTGTGTTCAAAGTGCGCTGATGGTTTATTATCACCTGTTACTATTGTCCAATCGTCATCTTTAATATATACTTTATGAGTACCAAGATTTAACATTGGTTCAATAGCAATGGTCATCCCTTCTTTTAGAAGTGGACCTTTTTTTCTAATATTGTAATTTGGAACGTCTGGTTCTTCGTGAAGTTTCTTTCCAACTCCATGACCGACTAATTCTCTTACAACACCAAGATTATGGGAATGAGCATATTTTTCAATAGCTGTTCCTATATCATTTAGATAGTTACCTTCTTTTACTTGTTTTAAACCTTCATATAAGGCTAATTCAGTGTGTTTTAATAAATATTCTTTTTCACTACTGATATTTCCTACTTTATAACTCCAAGCAGAATCACCGTGATATCCTTTATAGCATGCCCCTATATCGATGGAGATAATGTCACCATTTTTTAAGGTTCTATTGCTAGGAATACCATGAACAACTTCTTCATTTATGGAAGTACAGATGCTACTAGGATAGCCGTTATAATTTTTAAATGAAGGAATAGCATTAGATTTTAAAATGAATTCTTCTGCTAATTTATCTAACTCTTTGGTAGTTATCCCCTCTTTGATATAAGGTATTAGATGTTTATGAGTTAAATAAACTATTTCACCAGCTTTTTTCATTAAAGCTATTTCTTCTTTTGTTTTAATTTGAATCATTTTTACCTACTAATATTTTTTTTATACTTTCAAATGTTTCTTTAGCTGTTGTGGTACTATCTATTTTAATTGTTTTTAAAACTTTTTTTGATTTATAGTATTCTATTAATGGATTTGTTGTTTCTAAATATATATCAAATCTTTTGGAAAATGTTTCTTCATTATCATCTTCTCTTTTTCTTAAGATGTTTGAACATTTATCGCAAATATTTTCTTTTTGTGGTGTTAACTCTTTTACATTAAGATTGTAACTTGTACCACATTTTGGGCAGATTAATCTACCTTTTATTCTATTTAGGGCAGTTTCTAAGTCGATATCTAAGAAGATAACATCACCTAGTTTAATACCAAGTTTTTTTAATATATCTTCATAGATATGTGCTTGATTAATATTTCTAGGATATCCATCTAGGATAAATCCGTTATTGCAATCTGCTTGTTGTAATCTGTTTGTTAGTAATTCAGTAATTACTTCATCACTAACTAAACAGCCTTCATCAATTAACTTTTTTATTTCTAAGCCAAGTGCAGTTTTTTTGTTTACTTCTTCTCTTAAGAGATCTCCGGTTGATATATGAGGAATATTATATTCTTCACTAACTAATTTAGATTGCGTTCCTTTGCCAGCGGCCGGAGGGGCTATAAATATAATATTCTTCATATTATCTTCTTCCTTTATAAGTACGATTTACTAAACTACTTTCTAATTGTTTGTATGTTTCTAAAGCGACACCTACAACGATTAGGATACCTGTTCCTCCAATACTTACTGATGTAGGTAATGAAGATATGTTTGCAAATATTATTGGCATTCCAGCTAAAACTGCTAAGAATGTGGTACCTACTAGGGCTAATCTTTTAAGTACATTTTTAACATATACGGTAGTTTCATTTCCTGGTCTTATGCCTGGGATATAACCACCATTTCTGCTTAAGTTTTTAGATAGTTCTTCTGGATTGGCTTGAATTAATGTATAGAAGTAGCCAAAGACAAATATTAATAACATATATATCACAAAGCCTACTGGAGTTGTAAATGATAGATATTTTTCTACGAATAAGGTAAAACTATCATTTTTTACTAATGAAGCGATTAATGATATTATTGAAGTAACTGCAGATGCTAGAATAACTGGCATAACTCCGGCAGAATTCAATTTAAATGGAATATAAGTTTGTCTAGCTCCATAGGCACTTGTTGTTTGGTTAGAGTATTGGATTGGAATTCTTCTTTCTGACATTTCCATGAATATAACTCCAACAATAATTGCAATGTATGCAATTACAAATAAACCATATGATAATACACCGATAAATGTGTTAGATGCTCCACTTACTAATGATGTATAAGCATCGATAAACATTCTAGGAACAGTTGATATGATACCAGCCATAATTATTAATGATATACCATTACCAATTCCTTTTTGGGTAATTCTATCTCCTAACCATAATAGGAATGCAGTACCAGCGGTCATTATAAGGGCTGTTTTCATAATATCTAGGGCATTATTGCTAATACCAAAGGCTATACTCATAGCAACACCTTGAATAAATGCAACTATAATCCCCATATATCTAGTAATTTGATTTAATTTTTGTCTTCCTTTGGCTCCATCATTTTTTAAATCGGAAAAATATGGGATAATATCCATTTGTAATAATCCAACAACGATAGATGCTGAGATATAAGGCATAACTCCTAGTCCAAAGATAGAAAATTGTTTTAATCCACCACCACTTATTGCATTTAGGTATTCTAGAAATCCTAGATTTGCAGTTATTTCTTTAGTACCTGGAACAGTAATGGTGTTCCCAATAGCAAATATTGTTAAGGCTAAGAGAGTAAAAATAATTCTACTTCTTATGTCTTTGTTTTTAGGGTTAAATATACTTTTAAGATTTTTAAACATCTTAAATCACCTCTATTTCCCCACCAATATTTTCTATTTTTGCTTTTGCACTATTAGTAAATTTGTCTGCTCTAACAGTTAATTTTTTAGTTAAGTTTCCGTTACCTAATATTTTAAGCCCGTCTAACTCTTTTTTTATTAATCCTTTTTCTTTTAATAAATCGATTGTTACAACTGTATTTTCTTCAAATACTTCTAAGTCTTCAACATTTACAGTTGCATATCTAGTTTTGAATTCATAATTTGAAAATCCTCTTTTTGGAAGACGTCTGAATAATGGTAATTGTCCACCTTCAAATCCAGGTCTAACTCCTCCACCACTTCTTGCATTTTGTCCTTTATGTCCTTTACCACTTGTTTTTCCTAAACCGCTACCAGCTCCACGTCCTACTCTTTTTCTTGATGCAGTAGAACCTGCGTTTGGTTTTAATTCATGTAATTTCATTAGCTTAAAATCTCACTTTCATCTTTACCTCTTAAAGCGGCAATTTTTTGAATTGTTTTTTGGCTTTGAAGAGCTTTTAGTGTTGCTCTTGCCATATTAATTTTAGTACTTGAGCCAAGTGATTTAGATAGTACATCTTTAACTCCAGCAAGTTCTAGGACATCTCTAACTGGGCCTCCTGCTTTAACTCCTGTACCTTCGGTAGCTGGTTTTAGCATAACTTTAGATGCTCCATCTTTGACAATTATTTCGTGTGGTATAGTACGATTTTCAATTAATGAAACGTTAATTACGTTTTTATTAGCGGCTTGGGTTGCTTTTTTAACTGCATCTGGCATTTCTTTAGCTTTACCAGTTCCAAGTCCAACTTTGCCTTTTCTATTTCCAACAGCTACGGTAGCTGAGAAACGAAATTGACGACCACCTTTAACAACTTTAGTTACTCTTCTTATTTCGATAACTTTTTCTTCTAAGCTAGGTTTTTTGAATTCTCTTTTTGTATCTTTTTTATTATCTTTTCTAGGAGTTGTTTTAGTTGTATTAGGTTCTTTTGTATTTTCTTGCATAAGTATCCTCCTTATTAGAATTCTAAGCCATTTTCACGTGCGGCTTCAGCTAAAGCTTTAACACGTCCATGATATAGGTAGCCACCTCTATCAAATACTACTTTAGTGATTTTTGCTTTCTTAGCTCTTGAAGCAATTTCAGCACCAATAAGTTTAGCAGCTTCTACATTACCACCATTTTTAATTTCTAGGTCTTTTTCTAATGTAGATGCACTAACTAAAGTAGTTTGCTTTGTATCATCAATTATTTGCGCCTCAATATTAGCGTTTGATCTAAATACACATAATCTAGGTCTTTCACTAGTACCTGTTAGATTTTCTCTAATACGTTTATGTCTAACAAGACGCAATTCATTTCTTGATGGTTTTTTAATCATAAGTATTACTCTCCTTTACTTATTATTTAGATGCTTTTTTACCTTCTTTACGACGAATATGTTCACCTTTGTATTTAATACCTTTACCTTTGTATGGTTCTGGTTTTCTTACTTTTCTTATATTTGCCGCAAATTCTGATACTTGGCATTTATCAATACCTTCTATTTCTATTTCAGTATTGCTTATACCTTTTATGGTAATGCCATTTGGCACTTCTATATTAACCGGATGTGAATAACCAGCGTTAATTGTTAGGGTGTTACCTTTTGGGGTAAAACGATAACCAACACCATTTATTTCTAATCCTTTTTTATATCCTTCACTAACTCCAATGATCATATTTTTAATATTAGCGTTAGTTGTACCATGCATAGCGTTAGTAAATTTATCATCTTTTGTTTTTTCTACAGTTAAAGTGTTACCATCTAATTTAAGAGAAATATTATCTACTAATGGTAATGTTAGTTCTCCTTTTGGTCCTTTAACAGTTACTAATTTTTCTTGAATATCTATATTAACATTTTCCGGTACTGTAATAATTCTTTTACCAATACGACTCATAAGACACCTCCTTTATTTATTAATTACCAAATATACGCTAGTACTTCTCCACCAACATTGTTAAGACGTGCTTTTTTATCGGTCATAACTCCTTGTGGTGTTGAAATAATGGCGATTCCTAAACCATTTAGAACTTTTGGTATTTCATCTACTTTAGCATATACTCTAAGTCCTGGTTTAGAGATTCTTTTAAGTCCTGTAATAACTCTTTCTTTACCTTGACCATACTTTAAAGTTAATGTTAATATATTTTTGTCTACTTTGAATTCTTCTATAAATCCTTCATCTTTAAGAATGGTAGCAATATCTAATTTAATTTTTGAAGTTGGCATTGCTACTTCTTTGCTACGATTTTGGTTAGCATTACGAATTCTAGTAAGCATATCTGCGATTGGATCTGTCATATAATCCCTCCTCCTTATTTCTTAACCTTAGTTTTACCAACTTGATTTTTTGACACCAGGTATTTGTCCTTTATAAGCTAATTCTCTAAAACAAATACGGCATATTCCAAATTTACTCATAACTGCGTGAGGTCTTCCACAACGGCTGCAACGAGTATATTTTCTAACTTTAAATTTTGGTTCTTTTTCAGATTTTATAATCATACTTTTTTTTGCCACAATATTATCCTCCTTAATAAGGCTATTTCCTAAAAGGAATTCCAAGTTCGTTTAATAAGTCATATGATTCTTCGTTAGTTTTAGCACTGGTTACAATAACGATATCCATACCACGTACTTTAATTACACTATCAAAGTCAACTTCTGAAAATATTAACTGTTCTTTAATACCAATTGTATAATTTCCTCTTCCATCGAATGATTTTGGAGATAGGCCTCTAAAATCTCTAACACGAGGTAATCCGATTGAAATTAACTTATCTAAGAAATTATACATTTTTTCTCCTCTTAAAGTTACTTTACAACCTATTTTATTTCCTTCTCTTAGTTTAAATGAGGCAATAGATTTTTTGGCTTTTGTAGCAACTGCTTTTTGACCAGTAATTTGTTCTAGCTCATGCATGGCTGCTTCTAATAATTTAGAATTGCTAATGGCATCTCCGACACCAATATTTACTACAATTTTTTCTATTTTTGGTACTAACATAACCGTTTTATAGTTGTATTTTTCCATTAAACTTGGAATTACTTCTTTTACATATTTTTCTTTTAGGCGGTTCATAAATATCCTCCTTTTCTTAATTAGTCAATCTTTTCATTAGATTTTTTAGAAATTCTAATTTTGTTTCCTTTATTATCAATAGTTTTTCCTACTCTAGTAGGTTTTTTGGTCTTAGGATCAATAAGCATTACATTAGATACGTGAATAGGATTTTCTCTTTCAACTATTTCACCAGTTCCATTATTATTTTTTGGTTTAAGATGTTTTTTTACTATATTAACACCTTCAACAATAACTTTGTTATCTAATATTTTAGTTATTTTTCCTTCTTTGCCTTTATCTTTTCCACAGATAACTGTTACTTTATCACCTTTTTTTAGTTTCATGTTATATCCTCCTTTACTTTATAGCACTTCTTTAGCTAAACTTATGATTTTCATAAAATCTTTATCTCTAAGTTCACGTGCTACTGGGCCTAAAACACGAGTTCCAACTGGAGATTTATCATCTTTGATAATAACACAAGCATTATCATCAAATTTGATATAACTTCCATCTTCTCTTTTTACACCAAACTTACTTCTAACGATAACAGCTTTAACCACTTTACCTTTTTTAATGTTTCCGTTAGGAGTTGCTTTTTTAACTGTTGCAACAACGATATCACCGATGTTACCAGTTTTAACTTTACTGCCACCTAAAACTCTAATTACTAAAACTTCTCTAGCTCCAGAGTTATCGGCAACTTTTAATCTTGTTTCTTGTTGAACCATTGTATTTTTCCTCCTTTAGAAATTAAAGTATTACAGCTTTTTCTATAACTTCAACTAATTTAAATCTTTTAGTTTTAGATAGTGGTCTAGTAGCTACTAATCTTACTTTATCACCAATTTTAGCTACATTATTTTCATCGTGTGCTGCATATTTTTTAGAATATTTAATCCTTTTTCCATATAATGGATGTTTTTTGTAAGTTTCTACTTTAACAGTAATTGTTTTGTCTGCTGAATCTCCAACAACAATACCAATTATTTCTTGTTTAGCTTTTTCCATTATAATTCCTCCTTAACTTCGCGTTCTTTAAGAATTGTTTTTAATCTTGCAACATCTTTTCTAAGTTCGTGAAGTCTTGCTGGTTTTTCTAATGTACCGGTTGCTTGTTTAAAACGTAGATTAAATAATTCTTCCTTTTTTTCTTCTATTTTTTTTACGATATCTTCAGTGGTCATTTTTCTTATTTCATTAGCTTTCATTTGACTCACCACTTTCTTTTTTTACAAATTTACATTTGATTGGTAATTTGTGCATAGCTAATCTTAGAGCTTCTCTTGCTGTTTCTTCAGGTACACCTGCTATTTCAAACATGATTTTACCTTCTTTTACTACAGCAACCCAAACTTCAGGATTACCTTTACCTTTACCTTGTCTTGTTTCTAATGGTTTTTTTGTAAGTGATAAATGTGGGAATATGTTTACCCATACTTTACCACCACGTTTCATATATCTAGTCATGGCTACTCTGGCTGCTTCTATTTGTTGGGCAGTTATCCAAGCACCTTCTTTTGCCATTAGTCCATAATCACCAAAATGTAATTCAGTGTTTCCTTTAGCTTTTCCTTCGTATTTTATACGAAATGTTTTTCTATGCTTTGTTCTTTTTGGTATTAACATTTTCTTTACCTCCATTTCCCTTTGAGGTAAGGATTTCACCTTTATATATCCAAACTTTTACACCAATTTTACCATATGTAGTGTCAGCTTCAGAGTTTGCATAGTCGATATCTGCTCTTAGGGTATGTAATGGAATTGTTCCTTCACTATAACCTTCTCCACGAGCAATATCAGCTCCTCCTAAACGTCCAGATACTAAGGTTTTAATCCCTTTAGCACCAGCTTTCATTGTATTTCTGATAGCCTTTTTTTGTGCTACTCTAAATGATACTCTGTTTTCAATGTTATGTGCAATATTGTCTGCTACTAATTGAGCATTTAAATCAGGATTCTTAACTTCAATAATTGAAATAGTCACATTTTCATTAACTAATTTAGCTAAGTCTTTTTTAACAGTTTCTATTTCTGTTCCTTTTTGTCCAATGATAAGACCAGGTTTAGAGGCGTGTATAAATATTTCTGTTCTTTTTTTATTTCTTTCAATAACGATACTAGCAACACCAGCATCTTTATATTTCTTTAATAAAAATTTACGAATCTGATTATCATTTTGTAGATATTTGGCAAAGTCTTTATCATTTGCATACCACT
Organism: Bacilli bacterium; assembly: GCA_016302935.1. GTDB lineage: Bacteria > Bacillota_I > Bacilli_A > RF39 > UBA660 > JAEDMO01. The sequence goes on from JAEDMO010000005.1 coordinate 31,406, forward strand.
TAGATTCCCAATCTTTATTAATGCCAATTCTAAGTCCTACTGGACTAACTTTTTGTCCCATATTTCACCCTCACCTTCACTAATTTCTTTCACTCAAGATTATTGTAATATGACTTAGTTTGTGATCATTTCTTCCAACACGACCTCTTGAATCCATTTTAGCTCTTTTTAAAACAGGGCCTTCATCAACATAACAAGTCTTTACATATAAATCATTTTGTTTTAATTTTTGATTATTAACAGCATTAGCAATAGCTTGGTTTAATACTTTTTCTATTACTCTAGCTGCTTTTTGATCTTGGTTTTTTAAAATAGCAAGAGCATCATTAACATTTTTATTTCTAATCAAATCAATAACTAGGCGCGTCTTACGTGGCGCTATTCTAATCATTCTTGCTTTTGCTTGTATTTCCATATTATCCTCCTAATAGTTATTTCTTCTTTTTATCTTCGCCGTGTCCGCCACATTTACGAGTTAGGGAAAATTCTCCTAGTTTATGTCCAACCATATCTTCAGTAACATAAACAGGTATAAATTCTTTACCATTATGAACCGCAAATGTGTGTCCAATAAAATCAGGATAAATTGTAGAACGACGAGACCAAGTTTTAATAACTTCTTTTTTTCCACTTTCATTTAATAGTTTTACTTTTGCTAGTAATCTATCAAATACATAAGGTCCTTTTTTTAAACTTCTTGACATTTCTAATCAATCCTTTCTTTATTATTTCTTACGACGAGTAACTATAAATTTGTCTGATGCTTTTTTATTTTTTCTTGTTTTTAAACCAAGTGCTGGTTTACCCCATGGAGTCATTGGTCCACTTCTACCGATTGGAGCTCTACCTTCACCACCACCATGTGGGTGATCGTTAGGGTTCATAACAGATCCTCTTACGGTTGGACGAATGCCCATATGTCTTTTTCTTCCAGCTTTTCCAATATTAACTAATTCGTAGTCTTCATTACCAACTACACCGATAGTTGCACGGCAAGTTCCTAAGATTTTTCTAGTTTCGCCACTAGCTAATCTTATTAATACATATTTACCTTCACGGCCAAGAATTTGAGCAGAGTTACCAGCACTTCTTGCTAGTTGACCGCCTTTTCCTGGACGAAGTTCGATATTATGAATTACAGTACCTACTGGTATATTCATAATTGGTAGGGCATTACCTACTTTGATATCAGCATTTTCGCCTGATTCTACGATATCCCCAACATTTAATCCTTTTGGTGCTAAGATGTATGATTTTTCACCATCTTTGTATGTAATTAAAGCAATGTTTGCACTTCTGTTTGGATCGTATTCAATTCCTACTACTTTAGCAGTAATACCATCTTTAATTCTTTTAAAATCGATTAGACGATATTTTCTTTTAACACCGCCACCACGATGTCTTACTGTAATTTTACCAGAATTGTTACGACCTGTTGTTTTATTTTTAGTAACTAATAAACTTTTTTCAGGAGATGTTTTAGTAATTTCAGCATTATCTAAAGTACTTTTTCCTCTTAAGCCATTAGTTATAGCTTTATAATTTTTAATTGCCATTATTTAAACCTCCTTTTATTAGTCAAAACTAATAGTAGATCCTTCTTTTAATGTAACATAAGCTTTTTTGTATAGTTTGGTCATACCAGTATAACGACCAACTCTTTTTTTCTTTGGATGTGATAATGTTGTTGTAATTTTAGCAACTTTAACATTAAATATTTTTTCAATAGCTTGTTTTATTTGTGTTTTATTTGCTTTTACATTTACTTTAAATACATAAGTTCCATTTGGTTCTAACGTTGCACTTTTTTCAGTAATAATTGGGGAGTCAATAATATCTCTATAACTATTCATTAGAAAGCGCCTCCTGTAATTTATTCAATGCAGATGCAGTGATAACCATTTTGTCAGCTGTTACTACATCTAGGGTATTTACTTCGTCAGTTCTAATAACTTTAACGTTACCCATATTTCTTGAAGATAGGCAAATATTTTCATCAAGTTCAGTTAAAACGATTAAAACTTTTTCATTAACGATATTTAGCGTTTTTAGGAAATTCATCATTTCTTTAGTTTTGCTAGTTTCAAATTTTATATCGTCAACAATTATTAGTTCTTTATCAATTACTTTATAACTTAAAGCTGACTTAAGTGCTAATCTTCTTTCTTTTTTGTTTTGTTTTTTAGAATAATCTCTTGGAGTTGGTCCAAAGACAATTCCGCCACCTCTCCATTGTGTTGCACGAATTGATCCTTGACGGGCGTTACCAGTTCCTTTTTGTCTCCAAGGTTTTCTTCCACCACCAGATACTTCACTTCTGGTTTTTGTGTTATGTGTTCCTTGTCTTAATGATGCTTGTGCTAAAACGATAGCATTGTGAAGTACAGCATCATTAGGTTCTTTTATAAATACGTTATCTTTTAATTTAATATCCTTTATTTTTTCACCTTTGGTGTTAATAATATCTACTTTTGACATCTTTATTTCCTCCCTTCATCACGATGAAATGATAATTTTTTCATTTTAAATAATTATGCTTCTTGTGATGATTCTTCACTAGTATTTTCTTCTTCAGATGCTTCTTTTTCTTCGATTTGTTCTTCTTTGGTATCATTTTCTTCAATTACTTCAGTAATATATGTTACTAATTCAGAAGCTTCTTTAACTACACCTTCGTTTTTAACGGCCGGTTTAATAAATACTATTCCATTTTTTGGTCCTGGGACATTGCCTTTAATTAAGATAACATTGTTTTCTAAATCTACACTAATTACTTCTAGATTTTGAATTGTTCTAGTTGCGTGACCCATATGACCTGGTAATTTTTTACCTGGTAAGACACGCATTGGTAACATTGTTCCCATTGAACCTACGCCACGATGATATTGGCTACCGTGACCCATTGGTCCACGAGTTTGATTATGACGTTTAATAACGCCTTGAAATCCTTTACCTTTAGAGGTGCCGGTTACATCTACCATTTCACCTTCAGCAAAGATATCTGCTTTAATTTCGTCACCTAATTTGTAAGCACTAATATCTACACCTCTAACTTCTTTTAGAAAGCGCTTAGGATTAGTATTTGCTTTTTTAAAATGACCCATTTCTGGTTTGTTTGTGTGTTTTTCTTTTTTATCAGCAAAAGCTATTTGAATAGCATCATAGCCATCACTAGCAACAGTTTTGATTTGAGTAACTACATTTTTATCTACTTCTACTACTGTTACAGGAATAAGTTTGCCATCTTTTGTAAACACACCGGTCATACCAATTTTACGACCTAAGATTCCTTTTTTCATATTTTCCTCCTATAATTTAATTTCTACTTCAACACCACTAGGTAAATCTAGATGACTTAATGCATCGATAGTTTCTTTACTAGGATTGTTGACATCGATTAATCTTTTATGCGTACGCATTTCAAATTGTTCTCTTGAATCTTTGTACTTATGCACCGCTCTTAAGATTGTATATTTTTGAATTTCAGTTGGTAATGGTACTGGTCCACTTACTTCTCCACCTGTTCTTTTAACAGTTTCTACAATTTTTGCAGCCGCGTTGTCTAAGATTCTATGTTCATATGCTTTTAATTTAATACGCACCTTTGTCTTTGACATAAATTGTCCTCCCTTCGTCTATATCTAGTATAGACTCGCTCCGTACAAATAACCTGAGTATACCCTTATAATATTTTAACAACTTAACCGGGTGTATCAGCAACCTTGCACATCTAAGCTCGCCACACAGAGTTAATTATACTAGATAATTATATGAAAAGCAAGAGTTTTTTTGACTTTTTTTAAAAACTTTATTAAAAAAAATATTGGTACTTAAAATAAGTTCCAATATAAGATAAAGTTAAATTAATTATTTGGCTCTTGGATGAGTATTCTGATAAACTTCTTTTATTCTATCGTTAGTTATATGGGTATATATACTTGTAGTGTTTAGTGAGGCGTGGCCTAGCAATTCTTTTACGTTTACTAAATCTAATCCTTGATTTAGCAAATCAGTGGCAAATGTATGTCTGAATGTATGGGGAGTTATTTTGCTTTTGATTCCACATTTCATTAGAGTTGTTTGGATAATTTTGCGGACGGATGCTTCTTTTATCGGGGTTCCTTTATCATTTAGTAATAGGTAATCATTTTCTTTTTTTTGAAGTTTTTTTCTTACTACTAAGTATTTTTTTAATACTTCTTTTGTTGTATTGTTATAAAACACGTACCTTTCTTTGCTTCCTTTACCCAACACTTTAATCGATTGTGCTCCAAAGTCTATATCTTTTATTTTAATATTTACTAGTTCACCTACTCTTAATCCTGTTGCATATAATAGTTCAATTACTAATCTATTTCTTATATCTAAATTGCTATCATTAAATGAGGTGAATATCTCATTTAGTTTATCATGGGAAATAAAATTAGGAATGTTTTTTTCTATCTTGGGATTCTTAACGTTTTTAAATATATTTTCAGTAACTATATTTTCTTTTTTTAAAAAATCATAATAAGTTCTTAATGAGCTTAGATGACGGGAGATACTTTTATTACTTATTTTTTTATCATATATATAGTTTAAGTATAGTTTTAGAGTCTTATCATTGTCATCTTTAATTGTTAGATTGTTTTTTTCTAAAAACAAAGCATAATCTTTTAGGTCATATTCATAACTTGCTACGGTTTTTTTAGAATATAGGCGAATGTTTTTTAAATAATTTAAAAATTCTTCTTCGTACATTAGCGCTCTTTCTTTCTAATAAAGTATTTTGCTTCCTTGGGAATTTCTTCTCCTTCTTTTAAAATTTTAACAGTATTAGGAATAAATTTTTCTTCTTTCAGAAGATATATTATAATGTTAAATAGTTCTACTTCACCATTATATTTTTTTAATGAATCTGCTACTGTATCATCGGTCGTATAATACCCTTCTATTATTTCATTTTTTTCTTCTTTTTTGGTTTCTTTTTTTACTGGATGATAGCATTCTACTTTAATTCCTTGTTCTTTTAGTTCAAAGTATGCTTGGCGATATTTACTATATATCGCTTTATCACGTCCAAAATAACTAATTAGTATTTCTTTTAGTAGTGGGTCATATAGTTCTTTGTTTTTTCCAAATTTATTATATACAGTTAGACATTTTTCATCAAAACTACTTTTAGGAGGCATTCCTCTACTTACAGTTCTTGATACTTTTTTTAAAAAATCTTGTCTTTTTTCTTCATTATCGCTTAGGTATTTTTTATATGTATATAAAACACTTTCTTTTTTAAATTTGTCCCCTTTAAATAGTAATGGTAATGATCCTTGTCTTTCACCACCTTTAAATATTAACTTAATATTTTGACAGTGGTAATATGAGCACATTTCACTTAAAGTTGAGAATTGGGAAGTAATGTCATCTATTTCTTTAATAACATAGGTAGTATTGATGATTTCCTTACTGCCATCTTGATAGTATAGTACCAATTGATAGGTATAAGTCATATATTAACACCTCTTTTTT
>JAEDMO010000034.1 GCA_016302935.1 Bacilli bacterium
AGTCTATCCTTTTTTTATAAAAAAAGAAAACCATTCATATGAATGGCTTTCCAAAAAAGAATAAAAAGGGGTTGGCTAGTGTGATACTAGCACCAATTCGCCTAAAAATTTGAATTGGTGATATATATAATAATTGATACTCTTAAATTTGTCAATACTATTTTTTAAAGAAAATGTAAAATATAAAAAAACACTTGATATTTACTAAAGATATATGATATACTTGTATCATAAAGAGGAGGTATTTTTAATGAACAGTAAAAAAATATTCGGAATGGTAATAGGAGTAATTGCATTTATCGCACTAGTAGCTGGAGCTACATTCGCATGGTTAACATGGAGTAGCACCCCATCTAATATCAGCGGTACTACCACTACTTTTGATGTTGTATATTCTAACCCAGGAGGAGCAATCACATCAACTTTGGTACCATCTGCAACTTATAGTACAGCAGCAGGTGATTACACATATGTAACTATTTCTAGAACTAGTGGCTCACTAACAGGTACAGCATCATTAATTTTAAATGTAACAACATTAACCTTAAATGGAACCTGCACCACTGGTGGTAATATAACCTATACAGCACAAGGAGACTGCTCAGGAACTTGGGCAACAGCTGATGCATCAAAAATTAAATGGGCTGTTTATACAGGCGGTAGCACTACTGAAACAGCAACAACTCAAGTAAGCAGTGGAAATTTTGCTAGTATTACTAATAGCAAAATAAATTTAGTAGAAAATGCAACTTTAAATACCGCAACAACATACTATTTTGTCTATATCTGGTTAGATTCATCTGCAGGAAACGAATTTGTTGGTTCAACATTCTCAGGCTATATTTCTGCAGAAGCAGTACAAGACCAAATGTAAAGAAGCGATCGCTTCTTTTTTATTATCTAATTACTAAAAAACTATTGTTAAAAACAATAATTAATGATAAAATATAGATATAAAAATTGAGGTGACATTATGGATTCTGATACCACGATTTTATTTGATACTTCTTTAGTAAATGAAAAAATAGTATATGATACTATCAAAGATGTATATGAATCGTTAGAAGAAAGAGGATACAATCCTATTAATCAAATAGTTGGTTATATCATATCAGGCGATTTAGGATACATATCTTCATACAAAGAAGCACGAAATAAAATTTCTAAACTAGATCGTAATACAATCGTAGAAGTCTTGCTAAAAAATTATTTAAAATAATGCGCTATTTAGGATTAGATCTAGGTAGTACAACCCTTGGTATATCGATAAGTGATACTACAAACACCATTGCTAGTATCTATAAAACAATAAGATTTAAAAAAGATGAATATCATATACCATTAGAGCAATTAGGAACAATCATAAAAGAAAATAATATTACCAAGATTGTTCTAGGACTACCTAAAAATATGAACAATACAATAGGTGAAAGAGCCCTTATAACCCTCGATTTTAAAGAAAAACTAGAAAACAAATATCAAATAGAAGTAATAATGGAAGATGAAAGATTAACAAGCGTTATTTCCAATAATATCTTAATACAAGCGGATATGTCTAGAAAAAAACGCAAAAAAGTTGTTGATGGAATGGCATCGGTTATTATTTTACAAAGCTATTTAGATAGAATAAATAAAGAAAGGAATAATTAAAATGGCAAAAGATAAGAAAAATACATTTACAGTATTAAACGATGAAGGAAAAGAGGTAGAATGTGAAGTTTTATTCACTTTTGAAAGTGAAGAAACTCATAAAAATTACTTAGTATATACAGATAATACTACAGATGAAAATGGTAATATCAAAGTATATGCTTCAATATTTGATCCAGATAAAGAAACTAGTGATTTACTACCAATCGAAACAGAAAGAGAATGGAAAATAATTGAAACAATCCTAGAAGAAATACAAGCAGAAAGTAAAAAACAAGCTGAAAGTAGCGAAACAGGAGAGTAATCTCTTTTTCATTGTAAGGAGTAAATATATGAAAAAATATCGCAATATTGCCTTGGCAATGGTTATCATCTTAACTACCTTAATATTATCAACATGCGGCTACTATAATTACATGCTAAAACCAGTATCTAAAGATACCAAAATTAAAGAAATAACTATTCCTGCAGGTAGCTCGACTACTGAAATTGCTAATATTTTAAAAGATAATAATTTAATAAAAGACGTAACCATTTTTAAACTTTACCTAAAAATAAATAAAATAAACAACTTAAAAGCCAGTGTTTATCAATTATCTGAAAATATGGGTGTTAAAAAAATAACTGAAATTATAAGCGAAGGTAACAGCTATAATCCGGAGTCTATCAGAGTAACCATACCAGAAGGCAAACACATAACTGAAATTGCCAATATTTATGCTAAAAATACCAACAACAGTGCTCAAAGTTTACTTGAATTTTGGAATAATAAAGATTTTATTTTAGAAATGATAGACAAATATTGGTTTATCGAAAAAGACATCTTAAATGGTGATATTCGCTACTACCTAGAAGGATATTTGTTCCCAGATACCTATGAATATTCCAAAAAAGATGTAACACCAAAAGAAATTGCCATTAAAATGTTGGATAGAATGGATAATATATTATCAAAATACAAAAGTGAAATAGAAAAAAGTAGTTATACAGTTCACCAAATTTTAACCCTTGCATCCATAGTTGAATACGAAGCAATACTAGATGAAGACCGCCCTATGATTGCAGGTGTATTCTATAATCGTCTAAATAGTGGCTGGTTGTTACAAAGTTGTGCCACCGTTGGCTATGCTATCGATGAATGGAAATTAAGCTATACATATCAAGATTTAAGGACTGATTCAAAATATAATACTTATTATTACAAAGGTTTGCCAGTAGGACCGGGCAATTCCCCAAGCGAAAAAAGCATCATTGCCACCCTAAATCCTGCTAAGCACGACTATTATTATTTTTTAGCTAATGTCTGTGATACTACCAGCAAAAAAACCTATTATTCTAAAACAAACCAAGAACACGAACAAAAGAAAGCAAAGTATCTAACATGTCTATAGTAGAAGAATTAGAAAAATATGCAAAAGAAAATAAAATTCCCATTATGCAAAAAGATGGGATTTTATATCTTTGCAATTACATAAAAAATAATAATATAAAATCTGTTTTAGAAATAGGAAGTGCGATTGGATATTCTGCCATTATGATGGCTAGTAGTCAAAATGAAATTCACATAACAACCATAGAAAAAGATATAGATAGATATAATCTTGCTGTTCAAAACATCAAAAAAGCTAATTTAGAAAATAAAATTACTATTAAGAATATGGATGCCAATGAATACTCAACCAATAATAAATATGATTTAATCTTTATAGATGCCTCAAAAGGCAATAATCAAAAATTCTTCCAAAAGTTTAAAGATAACCTGGATAATTGCGGAGTAATCATTACCGATAATTTATCTTTCCACGGTCTTGTGGAAAACCCTGAATTAATCCAAACTAAAAGAACACAAAAACTTGTGGAAAAAATAAAAAATTATATTACCTTTCTAGATACCAATAAAGAATTTAAAACAACTTATATTCCTGTTGGTGACAAAATATCTATATCAAGGAGGATTATTGATGAGCAAAATAATAGTAACCCCAAAAAATGAGAAACACCTAAATAAACTACTAGATGATAAAATTGATGCAGTCTTACTTAGTATAGAAAATTTATCCATTAACAGTGAATACTATATATCATTAAATAAATTAAGAGAAATATTACCTAAAATAAAAGAAAAAAATAAAGAAGTTTTCATTTCTGTAAACAAAATTATGCATAACTATGATTTAGAAGAACTTAAAATATGTATGCAAACCTTAAAAGAATTAAATGTAGATAAGATCCTCTTTTATGATTTAAGCATACTTTCAATAGCAGATAAATTAAACATTACTAATAAACTAGTTATATATAATGAACACAGTAACGCAAGTATTAATAGTCATAAATTTTATCAGTCTTACGGTGTTGATGAAAGCCTAATAACTTCAGATATAACTTTAGAAGAAATAAATGAAATAAAAAAACAAACCGGTATCAAACTGATCGTTCCAGTATATGGCCACATTCCAATCATGTATTCAAGAAGATATCTTTTAACAAATTATTTCAACCATATAAAAAAGCAAAAGACATCACCATATTATTACTTTAAACAAAATGAAGATAAATATATTATCAAAGAAGAACCATACGGAACAGGTATATATAGTGGCAAAATAATAAATTTGGATGAAGAATACAAAAAATATCAAAACACCTTTGATTATATTATTTTATATTCCAATTTTATTGATGCTTCTATATATGATAATACCATTAAGCATTACCTAAACATTAATGACTTAGATAAATTTGATAATTCATATAAAGGCTTCGCATACACCAAAACTACATATAAGGTGAAAAAAGATGAATAAAAAAGAAGAAACTGTTGTTAATCTATACATTAATAGTCTTTTTGATTTATATAAAGGAAACTATTCACTAAAAAAAAGTGCTCCCTTTATTAAAATAGTTAAATTCTTTGATATATATGACTGGATTAACACAACCGCATATTATAGAAATTTAAATGACTTAAAATGCCAATATACCTTCTTTTTGCCAGAAGGAGAAGAAGCTTTTTATGATACCATCGATAATGTTATCAAATATAAAAATACAACTTCTATCATCCACGAACTCTTTCATATGGCTTCAAATCCATATAGATGTAAAGCAAAAAGCGGTTTTGTTACTTCAAGTGAAGAAAATGTTGCTCTAGATGAAGGAATTACCGAATATTTTGCCACTTTAGTTGAACCGAGTGAAAAAAAATATTATCCAATAGAAACACTAGTTGTTGAGTTACTTGCCTATAGTTATGATCTTTATATTTTTAAAGATTACTTTACCGCTGATTATCAATCGTTTTTAAATCAATTTCCAAATCCAGAAGCTATTAACAGGTTATCAAAAAAATTAGATATACACTATATGGAATATGATAATACTAGTAGCAAATCCTCACCATTACAACAAAAAAAAATAGAGTTATTACAAAAAGACATTATTAAAGATATATTAACCATAATTTATGAAAATGAATTAAATAAAAAAAACAATAACTTAGACGAGTTATCATTTATTGTAGAAGATGCAATCAAAAGTCGTAAAATAGAAAATGGATATATTGCTCAATATGATTTGCTTAACTATACCAATAACATCATAAAAAGTCTACAAGAAAAAGAAAAAAAGAAAAGGAGGTAACAATGAACAAAGTTGAACTGCTTGCTCCAGCTGGAGATTTAGAAAGACTAAAGTTTTCATTTTTATATGGAGCTGATGCCTGCTATATTGGAGGGTTAGATTACAGCCTAAGAGCAAATGCTCAAAATTTTAGTCTTGACCAAATAAAAGAAGCCTGCCTTTTCGCACACAAATTAAACAAAAAAGTTTATGTGACGGTTAATATAATATTTCATAATGAGGATACCAAAGATTTAGAAGAATATCTTAAAAATTTAGAAATATGTGGAGTAGATGCAATCATAATAAGCGACCTATTTGTAGCCAAACTAGCATCCGAAGTAGCCCCTAATTTAAAAATTCATATTTCTACCCAAACATCAACCCTAAATTATGAAGCAGTTAATTTCTTAAAAAAACTTAATGTTGAAAGAGTGGTCTTAGGTAGAGAAGCAAGTAGAGAAGAAATAAAGGAAATAATTGATAAAACAAAAATTGAAGTAGAATGTTTCATTCACGGAGCTATGTGTGCCTCTTATAGTGGTAGGTGCGTATTATCAAATTATTTTACAAATAGAGATGCCAATCGTGGTGGTTGTGCTCAAATTTGTCGTTGGTGTTTTCCTCTATATGATATTAACGATAACGAAGTTTTAAGCGATACCAAATTTACTATGTCAACTAAAGATTTATCGATGATAACTAACATTAAGGACATGATCGATATCGGTATTGCATCGCTAAAAGTAGAAGGAAGAATGCGTAGCAATTACTATGTTGCAACCGTTATTAATACATACCGCAATGCCATAGACGACTATTATAAAAATAATTTAACAGACGAAAAAATAAAATATTATCAAAAAATACTAAATAGATGTGCTAACAGAGACAATAAAGAACAGTTTTATAATAGCTTTCCAACTGAACAAGAACAATATTATTTAGGAAGAAATGAGGTATCTAACCAAGATTTTCTTGGTATAGTAATAGATTATAATGAATATAATAGTGAAGTAACCTTAAGTCAAAGAAATTACTTTAAAAAAGGAGATGTCGTAGAAATATTTGGACCTTCAATAGAACCGTTTACCTTTACCGTTCCAGATATTTATGATGAAGAAGGAAATATTTTAGAAGTTGCCAATCATCCAGAACAAATAATAAAATTTAAAATACCAAAAAAAGTGTATCAATACGATATAATGCGCATAAAATTATAAATATATATTACTTTTGCTTGACAAAAGAATAATTTGATAGTAAAATTTTGAAATAGAATTTATGAGGTGAGAAAAAAATGTCAGACACGAAGGTGTATTTAACAAGTGAAGGATTTCTAGAAATAGAACAAGAATTAAACGAATTAAAAAATGTTAAAAGACCAGAAATCATTAAAGCATTGAAAGACGCAAGAGCCCTAGGAGATTTATCAGAAAATGCTGATTATGATGCTGCTAGAGCGGAACAAGCACAAATTGAAGGTCGTATTCTAGAATTAGAAAAAATAATGGAAAATGCTGAAATTATAGAAAATAAAAAAACTGATACCGTTGATTTAGGCGTAACTGTTAAAATTTGCTATGTTGATGACGATGAAGAAGAAGAATATCGTATCGTTGGTTCTAAAGAAGCAGATCCATCAAATAACAAGATATCTAACGAAAGTCCAATAGCAAAATCTATCATTGGTGCTAAAGTTGGCGAAGTACGCGCCGTAGCAACCCCAAACGGTGGTTCATATAATGTCATAATTAAAGCAATAAGTTAAGGAAGTGTAAATATGAGTAAAATAGTAGAAAATTATAAAGTAGAAGGTTCTGAATGGTCAAATGCTTTAGATAAAGCTTTCAACAAAATAAACAAGAAAGTTAAAATTGATGGCTTCCGTCAAGGAAAAGCACCAAGAAACGTATATGAAAAAAAATATGGAAAAACCGATTTGTATGTTGAAGCAAGCGATGAGTTAGTTCATCAATATTATCACAAATTAATAGATGAAAAAAATATCATTCCTGTTGCAGAACCTCAAGTAAATTTAGTAAAATTAGATGATAATGGAATGGAAGTGAACTTCACATTCTTTGTAAAACCTGAAGTAACTTTAGGAAAATACAAAAATTTAGGAATAAAAAAAGAAAAAGCCACTGCAACTAAAAAAGAAGTGGAAACTAGAATAAATAGTATGCGTGAAAAATTTGCAGATTTAGTAGATGTAGAAACAGAAGTAAAAAAAGGTAACATTGCTGTTATCGATTTTGAAGGATTCAAAGACGGAGTAGCTTTCTCAGGCGGAAAAGGAGAAAATTATTCTCTAGAAATAGGTAGTAACACCTTCATTCCAGGATTTGAAGATGGAATAATCGGTATGAAAAAAGGTGAAGAAAAAGATTTAGATTTAACTTTCCCAAAAGATTATGCAGCTGACCTTGCTGGAGCAAAAGTTACATTTCACGTTAAAGTAAACGAAATAAAACAAAGAGTTTTACCAGAACTAAATGAAGAATTTTTGAAAGATTTAAACATACCAAACGTTGATACCGTAGAAAAATTAAATAAACAAATAGAAGAAGAAATATTAGCAGAAAAAAATAGAGAAATAGATAATAAATTTCTAGATGAAGTTCTAAAAAAAGCCACCGATGAAATGACAGCTGAAATAGAAGATGAAATCTATGAAGAAGAAGTAAACAGAATGTATTATGAATTTGTAGAAAGAATGAAAATGCAAGGTATCGATGAAGAATTATACTTTAAATACACTAATACTAAAAAAGAAGACCTAAGAAAAAATATGAAAGAAGAAGCAACTTTTAGGGTAAGAAGTAGATATCTTTTAGAAAGCATTGCCAAAGCAGAAAATATATCTCCAACTGAAGAAGAAGCACAAAAAGAAGCAGAATCGCTTGCTGAAAAATATCAAATGACCAAAGAAGAAATAATCAAATCTTTTGGTGGTATTGAAGTATTAGTTTTCGATCTTCAAATGAGAAAAACATTAGAATTCTTAAAAGAAAATAACTAATCAAAATGATGAATTTGTATCATCATTTTTTTTATTCTAAAGTTTTAAAATTAATTAACATAAAAAATATCAAAATACAAATAATTTTAAAATTAGCAACCAAAATAACCTTGCATATATTAGATAAATTTGTTATAATAAAAATGCATAATAAGAAAGTATAAACACAACATACTTTATGGAGGCAATATGAAAAGAGCAATTTACTTATTAACTGCTATTACCATTGGTTTGGTTTCACTAACGATATATTCTACATATGCAATGTTTACATCATCAGTATCTAGTGATACCGTGTTAAATTTAGATACCACCATAAACTATGAATTTGCAATTAATGGAGTTAAAAGATTTACTCTTGATGCTAAAACAACCCTTAGTTTTAATATGACTATAAAAAATAATACAAGTAAATCTTTAAAATATGGTATATATCATAACTATACTGGTAACGGCATCGTTAAAATAGGAGAAGTCGTTGCAGATGCAACCACTGTAACCACTGCAACAAACACTACTGGAACATTAACATCATCACAATCTAAAACAATACCTGTAGCCATAGTTAATGAAACTTCTAGCACCATTACTATAGATATAGGATTAGTTACCGATGAAAGTAGTTTAACATATCCAACCAATGCATCTTTAATAACAAGTACGGTAGATGACGATGAATTAGGAACCGGTGCTTGCGCCAGTAGAATTAATTATCAAGAAGAAGATTGTTATAACGTTAAAGAAAGTGGCTATATAAATACATATTGCACCGCTTTAGTTAACAGTAGTACAATAAACAATTTAGATACCTCAGGCGCTAATATTCCAGAACTTGCAGATGGAATGATACCAATAAGATATAATGGAAGCACTTGGGTAAAAGCAGACAAGCTAAATGAAAGTACAACCCATCAATGGTACGATTATAATGCCAAGAAATGGGCTAATGCTGTAATGGTAACAAG
>JAEDMO010000035.1 GCA_016302935.1 Bacilli bacterium
AAAAGTATTGACATTGTTTTAAATACATAGTAAAATTAATGTGTACTGTGGAGAGAGGAGTTAAAAATGAATAAAGTAATAGATAAAGATAAGGCTTTATCACAAGTTTTAGCAGATATAGAAAAGCAATTTGGTAAAGGGGCGATAATGAAACTAGGAGAACACGAAAGAAGAGAGATTGCTACTAGTTCTTCTGGTTCTATTAGTGTAGATATAGCTTTAGGTGGAGGATATCCAAAGGGAAGAATTATTGAGATATTTGGACCGGAATCTTCTGGTAAAACGACTTTTGCTTTACATGCGATAGCAGAGGTTCAAAAAGAAGGTGGAAGGGCAGCGTTTATCGATGCTGAACATTCGTTAGATCCAATTTATGCTTCTAATTTAGGCGTAAATATCAATGAACTTTTGTTATCACAACCTGATACTGGAGAACAAGCTTTAGAAATATGCGATGCTTTGGTTAAGAGTGAAGCACTTAGTATAATTGTTATAGATTCGGTTGCAGCTTTAGTACCTCAAGCTGAAATAGATGGTGAAATGGGAGATTCACACGTTGGATTACAAGCAAGACTTATGAGTCAGGCTTTGAGAAAATTATCTGGTTCAATTAATAAAACTAACACGATTGTAATTTTTATAAATCAATTAAGAGAAAAGGTAGGGGTAATGTTTGGTAATCCAGAAACAACTCCTGGTGGTAAGGCTCTTAAGTATTATTCTTCTATTAGACTTGATATAAGAAGAGGAGAACAAATAAAATTAGGTACTGATATAATCGGTAATAAGGCAGTAGTGAAGGTAGTTAAAAATAAGATTGCTCCACCGTTTAAAATTGCTAATGTCGATATTATGTATGGTCAAGGAATTAGTAAAGAAGGCGAACTAGTTGATTTAGCTAGTGAAATTGGTGTTATTGAGAAAAGCGGAGCTTGGTATGCATATAAGGGTGAAAAAATTGGTCAAGGTAAGGAAAATGTTAAGTTATATTTAAGAGAAAACCCTTCTTTATGTGAAGAGGTTTTGAAAAAAGTTAAAGTTCATTATGGGTTAATTGATGATAATGAAAAGGGTAAGAATAAGGAAAAAAATGTTAAAACTGAAAAATAATTTAAGTCTTTTTAAGACTTTTTTCTTTTTGTCTGAATAAGCTTGACAATAAGTTTAAAGATAGTTAAAATGGTATTGTAGAGTTAAATTTAATTTATGTCTATATTTTTAATAAATAAAAATGGAGGTTAATATGGAAGGAACTACTTTCTCCATTTTGATGTTTGTTCTTGGATTAGTATTTGGAATTATAATACTTTTATTAGCTAATTATTTTAAAAATAAGAAAGATGAAAATAAAGCATTATCTATAATTGAATCGGCTAAAAAAGAAGCTGATATTATAAAAAAGGAAGCTGTTAGCGAAGCTAAGGAAGAAGCTTTTAATTTGAAGCAAGATATGGAAGCAGAACTTAAGGAGAAAAAAAATGAACTTAAGGAATCTGAAAATAGAATTATTCAAAGGGAAAATAACATTGATAGAAGAGATATTGCACTTCAAAATAGAGAAAATTTATTAGATGAAAGAGAAAATAATTTAGTTAATGCTCAAAAACAAGTTCAAGAAGAAAAAGAAAAAATGGAAGAATTAAAAAATGAACAATTAAAGGAATTACAAAGAATTAGTAAATTATCAAGGGAAGAAGCTCACGATTTGGTAATGAAACGTGTAGAAGAAGATATGGAAGTTGAAATTGCTACATATATTAAGGAAAAGGAAAATGAGGCTAATTTAGAGGTTAATAATAGAGCTAAAGATATGCTGGTTATGTGTATGCAAAAATATGCGGCTGATGTTACTAATGAGCAAACAGTATCGGTAATTACTTTGCCTAATGATGAGATGAAGGGAAGAATTATTGGTAGAGAAGGAAGAAATGTTAGAACAATAGAGGCAGTTACAGGTGTCGATTTAATAATTGATGATACACCGGAAGCTATTGTTATATCATCATTTGATCCAATGCGTAGAGAAATTGCTAGATTAACTTTAGAAGGCTTGATTAAAGATGGTAGAATTCATCCGGCTAGGATTGAAGAACTTTATGACAAAATGTGTGCAGAGGTTAATCAAAGAATTAAGGAATTTGGTAAGGAAGCAATATATGAACTTGGTATTTCTAAGATGGAATCTGAGTTGATTGATATTATTGGTAAACTTAATTTTAGAACAAGTTATGGTCAAAATGCTCTTAAACATTCGATGGAAGTTGCTTTTATAAGTGGGATAATGGCTGGCGAACTTGGTGAAAATGTTAATTTGGCTAAGAGAGCTGGATTATTGCATGATATTGGCAAAGCGGTTGATTTTGAGATGGAAGGAAGCCATGTTGAAATAGGTGCGGAACTTGCTCGTAGGTTTAAGGAAGATGATGTGGTTATTAATGCGATTGAATCTCATCATGGCGATGTAGAGGCAAGTTGTGTTATTTCTGTATTAGTTGGAATTGCAGATGCGATTTCGGCTTCTCGTCCTGGTGCTAGAAATGATTCTTCTGAAAACTATTTCAAGAGACTTGAAAAATTAGAAGAAATTGGTAATAGTATTAAGGGAGTAGATAAGACGTATGCTATGCAAGCAGGTCGTGAACTTAGGGTAATTGTTAAACCAGAAGAAGTTGATGATGTTACTTCGTTCAAAGTTGCTAAGGATATTAAAGATAGAATTGAAAAAGAAATGCAGTATCCTGGTACTATTAAGGTAACAGTAATAAGAGAAACTAGAGCTACGGAAGAAGCTAAATAGTTTCTTTTTTTAGTAATATGTATTATTATGGCAATTATAGTATTTGAATAAAAAAATCAACATGGAGTGAGTGATAAAATCTTACTTATATCTTTGATGAATAAAGTCTAGAAAAGGAAAAAATGTATTTATATTCTGAACTATTTAGTTTAGATAAATCTTCAACTAATGGTCAAAAAAGATTATTAAAAAAATAAACTAAAAATTTAGTTGAATTAATCTTAACATTACATTGGTATTAAGATTTTCTCTAATGGAGTGGTTAAGCAACCGCTTGCGAACTATAACGTACTCATTTAAAAAATATTATATATATTAATTATTATTAAATTTTAATGAGACTATGGAGAATTTTGCTATTTTATATTATAATTTTATCGGATTAGTAATTTATCGAGGTGTTTATATGAAATATAATGTAATCAAAGATAGTAAAAAATTTTATTATGGAAAGCAAGAAGATTATTCAAAATATAGACCTACATATCCTGCTGAACTTTTTGATTTCTTAGCTAAGAAATATGGTATGAAAAATAAAGTTATAGTTGAATTGGGGGCAGGAACAGGAAAATTTTCTAAAATAGCAAGTTCTTATTGTAAACAAATTTATTATATTGAACCGAATAGTGATATGATAAATAAAGGGAAAGAATATTGTTATGATTGTAATAATATTGTCTATGTTAATAAAAGTGCAGAAGCAACTGAATTATCTGAAAATTTGGCAGATATTGTATTTGCAGTTCAAAGTTTTCATTGGTTTGATAAATCAAAATTAAAGCAAGAGGTTAGCAAAATTTTAAAATCGAATGGATATTTTGCAATAGTTTGGAATGATTGGGAAGATGATAATAATGAATTTAGTAAGGAATACTTTAAATATATAAGTGCTTGGAACACTAAACTTACTGGAAAAACGTATCAACATAAAAATGTTAGTGATCGTAAAAAAATTTTCAAAAATAGTGAATATAAAACTTATACATTTATCCATTCTAAAAACTATACTCTGGATATGTTAATAGGATTATCTAAATCGTTATCATATGCACCTAAAGAAGATAGTGAGTATTATAATGAATTTATAGATGGTGTTATTTCTATTTTTAACAAATATAAAAATAATGATGTAGTTCGTTTTGATTTTCATACAGAAATGTTTATAGGAAAGGTTTAGGCGATGAAATAATGATTGATAATGGTTATCTTTTTGCTAATGATAATAAAAGAATATTTATAAATACAAGTTTAGGATGTGCTGGACAATGTTCATACTGTTATTTGTCAAAAATGGGATATAGTAATAGGTTAGAAAATTATAGAACTATCTCTGCAAAAAGGATAATTGAATTTATTGAGAATAATAAATTGGATATAAATCAAAAAACTTTGATAACACTCGGTTGTTATTCAGAGTGTTGGGATGAATATAATAAAAACGAAACAATTAGTTTAATTAAATACTTTTTAAAAAGGGGGAATCAAATCCAATTATCAACAAAAAAGCAAATAATGAAAGATGAACTTGATGAAATATTGCCATTAATAAAATATTTTGGCCAATTAGTTATTTTTGTTAGTTCAGTAACTATATCAAAACATGATACTATTGAAAAAAATACAACACCCATCTCAGAGCGTTTTCAAAATTTTGCACTCTTTAATAGTTTAAATATACCTGTAGTTTTGTATATGAAGCCAGTATTAAAAGATATAACAATAAATGATTTGAAATTATATAAAAAATATATTGAGCAATATAAAATAAAAGATGTAGTTGTGGGAAGTATGTTTACAAGTAATATTTCAGAAGAAACAGTACATTTTTCAAATAAAAATAAATTATTTTATACTAAAAATAGTGATGAAGATATTATTATTTCTGAATTATCAAAAGTTACAAATGTGTATAAGAGAAGTTCTGAAGTTATGTATAAATATAATAATTATATAGAAAAAGTAAAAAATGAAGTAGCAAAATTATTAAATGAAGATAACTCTGGACATGGATTTGATCATATTAATAGAGTTTTGGATTTATCTTTAAAATTTGCTGAAAAAGAAAATGCAGATAAAGAAATAGTTTCATTAATTGCACTGCTTCATGATGCGGATGACTATAAACTCTTTGGTATTAAGAATGCAGAGAATCTTACAAATGCAAAGAAAATTATGGATAACTGTAATGTTGATAAAAATATTCAAGAAAAAGTATGCCTTGCTATTAGCAATATTGGTTATAGTAAAAGATTAAAAGGATGCTGTCCTACAACTCTTGAAGGAAAAGTGGTTTCTGATGCAGATATGTGTGATGCATTAGGAGCAAATGGTATTTTAAGAGCTTATGCTTATAGTATAAAAAATGGGAAGCCGTTTTTTGATAAAAATATTTTTCCAATCGAAGATATGAATGCAGAGAAATATACAAGAAAATGTGCAGATAGTAGTGTATGTCATATCTTTGAAAAAATATTAAAACTTAAAAATTTAATGTTAACTGATTCAGGTAAAGAAGAATCTAAAAATAGGCATCAAATAGTTGTAGATTTTTTGTATCATTTATTTGCTGAAGAAAATGCTTCTGAATGGTTAAAATATTTAGATGTTTATCTTAAATAAAGGTATGGGATTTCTCGTAATAGAATTTATGTGGGAGTGTAAATTTAGTGATGGATAAAATTTTTACTTTCAAATTTAATAAAATATAAAAAGAGAATTAAATTATCATTTATAATTTTGTTCTCTTTTTTTAGCTGTTTTATATAAAATAAAACCTTACGAACTTTATAGTTTCGTAAGATATCTTCAAATGTAGCGTGTTAGGTTTTAGTAACAACCTTTTCTTGATTTCATTATAGCGCAGATTTATCTATAATAATCAAAAACAAATTAAATAAATTGTTAAATTATTTAGGATAAATAAAAGGAAATGTCTGATAATTGAATTATCTTGCTAAAAGTAGTATTTTATGATACAATATGAGAGTTTTTACAGGGGGCTAGATGATGAAAAAAATTAAAACAATTTATGAATATTTTAGCGAATATACCAAAGAAGATATTGATGCTGTTTTAGCAATGTTAACCGAAGAAGAAAAAGAATTAATAACCCTAAGATATGGAGATGATTTAGAAAACCCACAAACTAGTGAATATTGGACTATTGCTGATTCAAAGAGGTTTTATGGAACACTTATAGATAAAATTAAAAAAATATTAGCTAAAAAATTAGCTGATGAGAAGAGACAAAAAAATTATGAACGCATGAGAGAAGAGGAACTTATGTCATCGTTATTCTCTTTGTTAAGAGAGGAGTATAGCAATAGTGAATTGTGTGAAAAGCTCAATATAAATTCCCAACAATTATGTAAATTACTTACAGATTTAAAAAATAAAGGGATAGCATATGCAACAAAATACTATTATGATGGCTCTATAAAATATGGAAATATAACTAAATTACCAGCTTTTAATAAATATAATATTAATCCTTTTAAAGAAATAATTATGAACGGCAATGAAAATAGTTTAAAATTATTACTCATTTCAGATTTACATCTAGGAAACGAATTAGAAAGAATCGATTTAGTTAATCGAGCATTTAACTATTGTATAAAAAATGGAATAAATATTATATTATGTGGTGGAGATTTTATAGATGGTTCATTTGGCAAAGGAAATAAAACAATTCCTGATTTATATCAACAAATAGAATACTTTTTAAAAAATTATCCATATGATAAAAATATTTTAACTTTTGGGGTTGCTGGTGATCATGATTTGTGTGTACTC
This sequence comes from Bacilli bacterium, assembly GCA_016302935.1. Classification (GTDB taxonomy): domain Bacteria; phylum Bacillota_I; class Bacilli_A; order RF39; family UBA660; genus JAEDMO01. The sequence goes on from JAEDMO010000035.1 coordinate 6,590, forward strand.
AATAAACTATCATTGGATTTTATTGAAATATGTAAAAATTCTAGACCTGATATTGTAATAGGTGGTTATAGTAATAGTGTTATTAATATTAAAAATGATAAAATACATTTATTTCATCGCATTTCTTATTATGGAGTTCCATATCGATTCGATGCGGTTAAAGCTCCTATAGTATTACATGGTCATTATCATAAATTTGTTGCAAATATGGCTAATAATGCCTTGCATATATGCATACCATCAATATGCGAAATAAGAAATATGATGCCAGGTGCATTAGAGTTGAATATATGTTTTGAAAAAGGATATATTGTAAATTCAGTAATTAAGCATTTATATTTTGGGACTCAAGATATTGTGTTAAGCGAATTAAGACTTATGTTGCCGAAAGAAAGAAATTTTAGTAATGCAGAAGATTTAAATGCAATTGATATAAATGAAACTTCTAATGATAACAAGGTATTAGAAAAAAGTATTAATTGTGATTGCAAGTAAAAAATTGTATAAAGATATGTAAAATGAAAAGTGAAGCAAACTCAAAAGATTGGACTGTTTGTAATGATAAGAACCTCGTTTCTTGGACATAGAAACGGGGTTTTTATCAGAATATTAGCTCATAAAGTTTGTTATTATATTCTCTAATGGAGCAATAATAAAGATTATTCAAAACTCCTAATAGCAAGAGTTGATAAACAACTAATCACTGAATAACACCATAAATTTTAATAAAAAATATATTATTAAATATCAAAATTACGTATTAAAATAAGTGATTTTTGGGTAATTGGATGCGAAAGATAATTATAATGTGCTATAATGTTATTATAAGATTAGGATGTGATACTAATGTTAAAAAAAGATATATTAGATTTAATAAACAATTTTGAAATGGAAACATGGAAATATGATAATAATGACAAATTAGATAATGATATGCAATATATTTATTCCATTGAAAAAGAAATAAAAAATGATGATTTTAATTTAAAATTAATCTATGATAAATTAATTGCTTTAATGGGAATAATCAGATTTAAGTATGGTTTTGAAAGTATAATAATAAATAGCAATCCAGAACTTGAATTTTTAAAAAAGATAATAGATGATATTTCATTAAATAGTAATGATATTATTAACCAATATAATTATGTTCTAATGATGTATAACAATTTCACAAGTAAAATTAAAAATATGGATTTTATAGAAAATAAATACACTGATATTCAAGGAGAAGAAGGATTGTATTTAGCAATTGAATCTTTGAAATCATTAATTACTAATGATGAATATAGAAAGTTATTAGATGCAAGTCAAATTAATAATATTCTTGTTGATTGTGTGAAATTAAATAATGGTATTGTAAATATTAAAACAATCGAATTAAAATATAAGGAGATAATAAAACAAATTTGGGAGCATTCGTTAACAAATGCAATAGGTGATAATGGAAAATTTAGATTTTTATTTTCAAATATTTCTGGTGGTAATTTGAAAGAGAAAGCCAATTTGCTAGTTAACAGGCCAAACCAATCATCTTGCAGTATGATTAGTTCTGATTTTATAGCAACTTATGGTTCTGATACAAGAAGGATTGGATTTATATACCCAAATAATTCAGAAATTATTATGACTAGTGCATACGATTTGGGTTCTAATGTTTTTGGAAATGGCTTAGTTAATCAAGAGAAAGGAACACTTCTTGCAACTCCAGAAGTTATAGAAAAAATTGGCATAGCAAGAGCAAAAAGGAAAGGTGAAGATTTGTATTCATCAAGTTGTTATAATGAAATTCTTGTTAATGCTAGGCCTTGTGGTATTGTAGTGCTGGGTTTAGGAGAAAAAGATTTAAACATTGACTATCAAGATGCAAAAATGCTTTCTTTAGAAATGAATTTACCAATATATTATATAGATACTATGCAATATAAAAATAATTTATCAGAGGCTGATAAGAATTATATAACCTTTCATTCAATAATGTCATATTTAGGAATTTCTACAACCGATTTATTACAAACAGATATTGATTATGCGAAAATTTATGAAATTATTAATACTTATAAAGAACAAATTGCAGAAGTTTTTCTAACACTTAAAAAAAATGGTAATTTAACTAAAGATAATATGTGTCAAATAATGAGTAATATAGTAGATATTTCTAAAACTAATGTTAAAAGTAAATAATTGAAGTTATTTACTATAATTATATTAAAAATAATATTTTTATAATTTAATAGTAGTGATGGCATTCATATAAATAATAAAGAAAAAATGATTGATATTTTAACTTATGTGTATAAAAAATACGATGGTTGAATTATATCAAACACCATATATAACTAGATAGAATATTCTTTAGTATTAGAGATGTGTGTTCAAGATATATGCAGAAATTACAAATATCTATTACTGGGGCATAGCAATTGCCATTAACAAAAATAGGTCAATGAAAAAAAATAAAAAGTACACCTTTCGGTGTACTTTGATTTTATATGGAGCG
>JAEDMO010000036.1 GCA_016302935.1 Bacilli bacterium
AAATAAAAACTATTATTTAACCAGTGTAGAAAAGACTATACGAGAAATAAAATAATAATATTAAAATCATATTACTTAAATATAATATTATAGGTGATAAAATGAAAAAGGCATCATCTATAATATTTTTATTTATAATTATATCTTTATTATTATTAATAATAAACAAAAATAATCAAAAACTAGTAGTAACTAAAAATAAAATAAATATAACTAACCAAGAAATATACTATCCTAAATTTGGTATAACAAAATTAGATAGTTATATAGAAAAATACATAAATGAAATATTAAAAAATAATACCGCTTCATCTTCCAAAGAATTATTTATAGACTACGATTATTTTAATACTAAAGAAAAGGTAAATATAAATTTTTATACATATACCTCCCATAATAACTTAGCTAGTCAAACAGTAACAACCATTAATTATGACCTAGTTAAAGGTAAAATTACCAAAGAAACATCCCTTTTAAAAACAGATTATAGTTACGATATTGTAAATCAAAAAATAATTGATTCAAACACCAAGTTAGTAGCATTTACCTTTGATGATGGACCTTCCCATAATACTGCTAAAATAGTAGATATATTAAAAAAATATAACGCTACTGCAACTTTTTTTGTATTGGGAAATAAAGTAGAAAAATATCATAAAACCATAAAATATTTAAACGATAATAATATGGAAATAGGTAATCATACCTATACTCATATTCTTCTAACCAAATTAAATGAAGAAAAAATACTAAAAGAAATAGAAGATACACAAAATGCCATTTATAACCAAATAGGAAAATATCCATATTTCTTTAGACCAAGTTATGGAACAGTTTCTAGAAAAATAAAAAAAACAAGTCCATTACCGCTTGTAATATGGTCATTAGATACATTAGATTGGAAATACCATAATTCTAAAAAAATAACCAATAAAATTCTATCGAAAGTAAAAGATGGCGATATAATCTTAATGCACGATACATATACAGCTACAGTAAATGCCGTAAGAGAAGTAATTCCTAAATTAAAAGAAATGGATTATGAAATAGTAAGTGTAAGCGAATTATTCTATTATAAAAATAAAGAGGCAAGATTAGGCTACTACTATGGTTCACTATAACATTTGAGTACTTGAAAAAAAAATAATTTTATTATATAATGTTTACTATGTGAAAAATAGGTGATTAAATATGCCAAATAAATTATACCGTTTTGTTAGATTTATAGGTGTGCCGATATTTAAACTGTTATATCGCCCAACCATTATCGGAAGTGAAAACATTCCATCCTCCAATAGGGTGGTCTTAGCAGGTAATCACACCCACAATTTCGACTGTGCCCTTTTAATATCGTCTACTAAAAGAACAATTCATTTTTTAGCCAAAGACGAATTACATCATTCAAAATTAGGCTGGTTTTTTAAAAGTATGGCCACTATTCCAGTAAATAGACGTACTAAAGATAAAGAAGCCTTAAATAGTGCAATTGATGTTCTAAACAAAGATTCTGTCATTGGAATTTTCCCAGAAGGTACATTCAGTAAAGATGGAAATCTGCTGCCATTTAAATTCGGAGCAGTAGTTATGGCCCAAAGAACAAATTCAGCAATTGTCCCCTTTAGCATTACAGGAAAATATCGTTTATTTAAAAAAGGTATAACAATTACATTTTCTAAACCATACTTTGTAAAAGGTGATTTAGAAAAAGAAAATGAAATTTTGAGAGAAAAAGTAATAAAATTAATTAAAGATTGTGAGAAATAATATGAAAAAATTAGTATATAAAATTAAAAATATGGTAAAAAATATATTTAACAAAAAAACATCCAAAAGCCAAGATGACATTCCCACCCATTTAGAATATCCTAAAATTAGCATATATGAACTAATCGAAAGGACCGCTACAAAATACCCAGATAATTTGGCATATGAATATTTTGGCAACGTTGCAACATATAAAGAATTCATAAAAAAAATAAAAACAGTTTCTTCAGCCTTAAAAAAAATAGGTGTTGAAAAAAATGATCGTGTAACAATCTGTATGCCTAATACCCCTAGTGCGATTATCACCTTTTATGCTGTCAATATGATTGGGGCTACTGCCAATATGATACATCCATTATCTTCTGAAAATGAAATACTAATGTACTTAAAAATGGCTAAAAGTAAATACCTATTAACCATCGATCTTGCCTATGATAAAGTATGCAATATTATGGATAAAATTGATTTAAAAAAAGTTATAGTTAGTGCGCCAAACGACGAAATGACAAAAACTAAATCGGCACTGTACTGGTTTTTTACAGGAAGAAAACATAAAATCAAAAAAAATAAAAACACCATATTATTTAAAGAATTCTATCATTTAGGTAACCCCAATGAAAAAGATCTATTAAATCCCAACGCCTATAATGAAGAAGCAGTAATTTTATATAGTGGGGGAACTACCGGTGATCCTAAAGGAATTGTATTATCTAATCTAAATTTCAATGCTCTTGCAATCGAGTGTGAAGTAATGTGTGCTACAGCCAAAGAAGGAGATTCTGTCTTATCGATAATGCCAATATTTCATGGCTTTGGACTAGGAATCTGCATACACACAATCCTTTATATCGGTATGAAAGGAATATTAATTCCCAATTTTAATGCCAAAAAATTTGGTTCAATAATAAAAAAATATAAGCCTAACTTTATTGTTGGAGTACCAACCTTATTTGAAGCTCTATTAAAAAATAATAGGTTAAAGAAAAAAGACCTATCTTCGGTAAGATGTGTTATCTCTGGTGGTGATACCCTTTCTAAACCGTTAAAGGACAAAGTTGACACCTTTCTTAAAGAACATGGCTCTAACGCTACTGTAAGAGAAGGCTATGGACTAACCGAATGCGTAGGAGCTAGTTGCCTAACACCACATAATAAATATAAAGAAGAAAGCATCGGTATCCCATTACCAGATGTAACATATAAAATAGTCAAAATTGGAACTCACGATGAATTGCCAAGAAATATGGATGGAGAAATATGCATAAATGGTCCAACAGTTATGATGGGATATTTGGACTCTCCAAAAGAAACGGCCAAAGTATTAAGAAAACACGAAGATGGCAAAGTATGGTTACATACCGGTGATATTGGTTGCATGGACGAAGAAGGATTTGTTTATTTCAAACAAAGATTAAAAAGAATGATCGTCTCATCTGGATACAATATCTATCCTAGCTATATTGAAAAAATAATAGAGTCTCATCCTAGTGTTCAAACATCTACCGTTATTGGAATAGATCATCCATATAAAGTACAAGTGGCAAAAGCCTATATTGTTTTAAAAGAAGGAATTAAACCTTCCCACAGCATAAAAAAAAGTATCAAAGAACATTGTGAAAAAAATCTTGCAAAATATACACTGCCGTACGAATATGAATTTAGAACTGAATTACCTAAAACTAAAGTAGGTAAAATTTCTTATCTAGAATTAGAAAAAGAAATAAAAAAGAAAGAAGAGATTAGATGAGTATCTTAGATAAAATTAAACTTGGCAGTACTAAAGTAAAAACCCCTTGGTATAAAATGTATAATAACATCCCAAAACACATTAATTATCCTAAGGGTTCCTTATATGACATAATAAAAAATACCGCGGATAAATATCCAGAGTATACAGCATATTCATATTATAAAAAAAATAAAAGTTATGCATCTTTTATAAAAGAAATAGAAAACTGTGCTAAGGCTTTCAAAAGTATTGGAGTAAGCAAAGGAGATATAGTTACCATCTGCATGCCTAATACCCCAGAAGCAATCATCAGTTTCTATGCCTTAAATAAAATAGGTGCAATATGTAATATGATTCATCCCTTATCATCTGAAAAAGAAATAGAATTTTATATTAATAATGCTAAAAGTAATATTATTATTGCTGTTGACCTAGTATTAAACAAAATAAATAGCATTATAAACAAAACTAATTTAACTACTATTATCTTAGTATCAGTATCAACATCCATGGATGTTAAGATGAAAATAGCCTATTATCTAACCAAAGGAATAAAAGTAAAAAAAACTAAATGTAACTTTTCATATTTAACCTGGAATGAATTTTTAAATAAAAGTAGGTTATATAAAGGAAAAACTAAAACCCCAATTAGTGCTTATGACCCCGCCGTAATACTATATAGTGGGGGAACTACTGGCAATCCCAAAGGAATAATTTTATCTAATATGAATTTTAATTCATTAGTATTCCAAGATTTAGCCGTCTGCAAAAGATTATTACCAGGTACATCAATATTATCAGTAATGCCAATATTTCATGGTTTTGGTCTAGGATGTACCATCCACGCCGCCTATGCAGTTGGAGCTAGAACCATTCTGTTACCATCGTTCAAAGCCAAAACATTTGATACCCTATTGCTTAAGTATCATCCAAACGTAATCGCTGGTGTTCCAACAATTTTTGAAGGACTATACAACAGTCCAAAGTTAAAAAACAAAGACCTATCTTTTCTAACCTGTTGCATTTGTGGTGGCGATACAATGTCACAAACACTAAAAGAACAAATCGATCAGTTTTTAAAAGACCATAACGCCAAAACAAAAGTAAGACCCGCATATGGTTTAACAGAATGTACCGCCGGTGTTTGTATGACCCCAGTAGATAGTGAAAGAAGAGGTAGCGTTGGAATTCCTTGCCCTGATACATATATTAAAATTGTCGCCCCAAACACCCATACCGAGCTTCCTTATATGGGAGAAGGGGAAATCTGCGTAAGCGGACCTACGGTGATGATGGGATATCTAAACGAACCAAAAGAAACCGCTCTAGCTCTAAGAAAACACGACGATGGTAGAATTTGGTTGCACACTGGTGATTTAGGCTATATGGACGAAGATGGCTTTGTCTATTTCAAACAAAGATTAAAAAGAATGATCGTCTCATCTGGATATAATATTTATCCCAGTCATATTGAAAACATCATAAACACTCATCCCGATGTCTTAACATCGACCGTCATAGGCATAGATCATCCATACAAAGTACAAGTAGCAAAAGCCTACATCATTTTAAAAAAAGGAATAGAACCGAGTATAAGTGTTAAAAGAAGTATCAAAGAACATTGCGAAAAAAATATTGCTTCATATTCGTTACCTTATGAATATGAATTTAGAAAAACCTTACCCACGACACTAGTAGGTAAAGTTGCTTATAGAAAACTTCTAGAAGAAGAACAAGAAAAAAATAATAGCAAAAATAATGAGGTGTAATTATGAAGTTATGTGAGTATTATAAAGAAGAATTTAAAACAAATTATAGTAAACTAAAAAATAAAGAAACAAGAAATAGTCAAATTCCCAATATTTTGACATTATCTAGGTTATTATCCCCAATAATAATAATACCCCTAGTCATATCAGGAAATCTAAAAATTGCCCTAATATTTATCATTTTATTTGCTCTAACTGATTTATTAGACGGCTACATTGCAAGAAAATATAATTATGTAACTAACCTAGGTATAGAAATAGATCCTATCTGTGACAAAGTATTTTTATCAAGCCTACTTATACCACTAATACTAGTAAAAAATCAATTGATAATACCAGTAATTTTTGAAGCATTAATCAGCATAACGGGCATTATTAATAAAAGAAAACACTATAATACTAAAGTAAATATTTTTGGTAAAATTAAAACGACTTTTATCTATATACTAATTAGTTATTCGTACTTAAGTCTATTTACTAAAATAAATAGAATTTTATTTAACGTTCTATTTTATATAACAATATCTTTGCAATTCATAACCTTTATTTCATATTTAAAAAGATATATTAACAAAGAAGAAAATAAAAATTATATCAAAGAAGAAACCGAAGTTGGCTATCGTGTATTTAAATTTTTTCTAATGCCTTTATTTAAATTAATATATAATCCAAAAATTAAAGGAGAAGAAAACATTCCCAAAACAGGACCTATCGTAATTTGTTGTAATCACAAACATGTATATGACCAATTGTTAGCAATAATGGGAACAAAAAGAGTAGTTCACTATATGGCCAAAAAAGAATACTTTGATTCAAAATTTGCTTGGTTTTTTAGAATAACTGGTTGCATATCAGTAGATAGACAAGTTAAACATAATGGTTCCTTAGAAAAAGCCATAACTATATTAAAACATAACGGAGCAGTAGGAATTTTTCCAGAAGGTACAAGAAATAAAACAGATGCCATTTTATTACCACTAAAAATGGGAGCAGTAAAAATGGCCGCTGAAACCGATGCCTATATCGTGCCCATTGGATTATCTGGAGATTATGTTAAAAGAAGTAAAAATTTAAACGCCGTAATTGGCAAGCCATTCAAAGTAAATAAAGATGATTTAGAAAAAGAAAATGAAATCCTTGCTAAAAAAATAATCTCCTTGATGGAAGAAAGTAAAACAATTAGAAAAAAATAATTGTTTTTTTTTGATAATATGTTACAATATAATTATAAGATAGGTGATTATTATGAAAAAGAAAAATGGCTTTACTCTAGTAGAAATTCTAATAACTATTGTAATAATAGGATTAATACTATTGATAGTTATTCCAACAGTAAATAACTTAAATCAAAAAGCACTAGAAAAAAGTAAACAGATTTTTTATAGCAACGTTAAAAGTGCTGCATTATCATATGCAGATGAATTTGCTAATGATATTAAATGGAAAATCGATTCTAAGGATGGTATCGAAGAAGCTAACGAGTATATTTGCATACCAGTAAAATTCTTAAAAGAAAAAGGCTTTTTCAAAGATACCTTACAAATACCAGGAGAAAATAAAGAATTAGTAGGATTAGTCAGAATAGAAAGAGATAAAGTAACCAAAGTCATAGATAAAAATACCATAGATCCAGATAACTACGATTGCCAAGTTTCCGATTCAAAAAAACCAGAAATAAATTTAGTAGTTAAAGATGAAGTAGGTAATGCCCTTAATATTAATAATATGTCTTGGACAAACAAAACAATAATTCTAGCAATCAGTGCCTACGATGAAAATGGAATTAATTCAATAAAGATAAAGTATAATTCTGAGCAAGAAATTCCTTATTATCAAGATAAGGTTCAAATTACCATAGATGATAATATCAATAAAACATTAAATATTTATGCCACTGATAATTATGGTAATGAATCAGAAAATATTTCATTTCCTATTATGATTGATAAAATAGTTCCAACAGTAGATAGTATTTCAGCAAATAAAACATCAGATATGATAACTGTAAGTGCTACTGCCAGTGATAATTTAAGTGGGGTAGTATCATATTGGTATAGTATCGATGGAACAAATTATTATAGATCAAATGATTCAAGTTATAACTTTGGTAATGTATCAGATGGTAGTTATACCGCTTATGTATATGTTAAAGATGCTGCTGGAAACACTTCAAGCATATCACAAGTTGATGTAATCTTCGATAATACACCTCCACAATTAGCATCATTAAATGTAACTTCAAGTGCAGGTACTTATACTAGTGGTAATACCATTAACATCGAAGCAACTTATAGTGAAAACATACTTAATGGTAGTGGCAATACATTTACCTCTACCGATGCCCCAGTCTTATCATTAAAGTTTGGTTCAGGAGAATCTAGAAATGCTACTTTTGTAAGCCACAGTGGTAACAAAATTGTTTATCAAATAACAGTAAATAGTAGTGATTTAGGTACATTACAAATAAATTCTTATAGTGGAACCGTATATGATACAGCTAATAATCAATTAAATATAACGACACCATCACTAGGAGGAAATACTGTCAGTGCAAGTACCAAAGCTAAGATAGATAGTACTTATTATGCAACATTAGCAAATGCTATTGCCTCTAGTGGAACTACTAAAACCATTCAAATGGTAAATAATACAGCTGAATGTGTTGTAATACCAAGTACTAATACCATTACCTTAGATTTAAATGGTAAAACAATTACTTGTAATACAGCAAATACCAGTGCCATTACCAATAATGGAACATTAACAGTAAATGATACTTCTACTGGTGGTGCAATAATTTCAACTAGTGGAGTAGGAATAAATAACGTATCAACAGGTACTGTAACAATAGCAAGCGGTAGTGTAAAAGGAAAAGAAAGTGGAATATACAATACAACAAGTGGTACTATAAATATAGGTCTAAGTACCGATACATTGAGTACTGAAGCTCCAGAAATATATAGTACTGGTGGTTCAGCATATGGAGTATATATGAATAATGGAGGAACATTAAATATAAATAACGGAAGCATATATACAGCAAATACCAGTGTAACAAGTGCATACTATAAAGGTAGTTGTACACTAACAGCAAGAAGTGGCTACCATATTACTTCTGCTACTGCTACGGTAGATGGAACCAATTATAAGAAGTCATACTTAGTAAGTGGAGTTACCCAAATACAATATCAATACAGAAATTATGATTCTTGTATGAGCACTAGATGTGTAGGAGGAAACGAAGAATGTGGCTATAATAGTTGTTCTGACCCTTCATGTGGATGTGCTGAATGGAATTATAAAACCGTGTGTGGTCCATTTGAAGAAAGCTATGGTTCACTATTCCATAGTAATAGTAACCGATCTAATTGTGGTAGTTGTGGTTCTGATTGTACATCATGCATATCTTGCTCTGGGCGTCCTGGTGATTATGAATGCCATACTCTAACACGTTCATGTAGTCGACAAAAGACATCATGCCGTCGTTATAAAACTTGTACCAGTTCTTCGTGTGGGGTTAAATATTGCTACAATAGCTGTTTAGATACAGAATGTGTAGGAGGATATACCAGTTGGACTAGTTGGTCCCCAAGTACTTTATCCGGTTACTCATACTGTCAAAAACGAACCTGTAATTTAGACGCAGAAGGCGTAGTAACATCATGTGGCTCAGCAGGATCTTGTTAGGAGGGTGAAA
>JAEDMO010000037.1 GCA_016302935.1 Bacilli bacterium
CCTACACCAAGTAATCCTAAATATAAATATGCTTTTTTCTTCATTATAACACTCCTTATCTAATACCTATATCTTTAATAAAGATTATACTATATATTAAAATAAAATGCAATGTTAATCTTGCATTTTACTTTAATATTCTATCTATTGATCTTAATGCCTCTTCTTTATTTTTAAGCGGGCGACATTTATAAATTGCCTCTTTATTCTTAATTATTTCTAAAGCCATATTTGAACAATTAACATAACCACAACCACCACAGTTAATATTAGGAAGTAACTTCAATATTTCATCTTCTTTATTACCCTTAGTCTTACTTAAATTATTATCTACAGCAACAATAATTACCCCCATGATTAAAGCTAACAATACCAATATAATAATACCTATCATTTACTACACCTCATACAATTCTCACACTTACCTAAACACCTCCTCTTAGAATTTAAATAAAATGTTAACAAAACCAAACCAACTAATATAAAAAATCCTATCATAAAGTCGCAAACCTCGCAAATATTAAAGCCATCAAAGATATTGTAATCAACGCAATAGGTACGCCCTCAAAACGCTCAGCAATAGGTTTTTTGCAAAGTTCTTCCCTAATAGTAGAAAACAAATATAAAACCAAAGTAAACCCTAAACTACTTCCAATACTATATACTAAAGTTTCAATTAAATTATAATTACTATTTATATTTAATAATACTATTCCAAGTACCGCACAATTAGTAGTAATAAGTGGCAAATATATACCTAATTCCTTATATAGCTTTTTATTTTTAGACTTAATAATAATTTCTGTTATACCTACTAAAGAAGCTATTATGAAAATAAAAATCGTATTAGTTAAATAAGTAGCATCAGTTGGTACCAATATCAAATGATAAATAATATAACTTAAAATAGATGCTAAAACAGTGACTATCATTACAGATATTCCCATTCCTATAGCAGTTTTTTCTTTAGAAGAAGTCCCAATAAATGGACACATTCCTAAAAACTTACTCAAAACCACATTTTCTACCAAAATACTACTTACAAATAAACTAATTAAGTTCATTTTTATCATCCCCTTTATATAATAAAGCTAATATCAAACCAAGTGTTAAAAACGCTCCAGCAGAAGAGACAAAAAACGGATTAGGAAAAACACTAAATTTTGGTAAATTTATAATTAATTTAAACCCTAATATTTGAGATAATTTATCAATAATCGAAATACTTCCACTTCCTAATATTTCCCTCACCAAAGAAATAATTATTAAAGCTAAAGAATACTTCCCCCCCATTACAAATCCATCTTTAATACTCTTAACTACTCCATTTTTAGAAGCAAAATTAATCGCTCTACCTAATATTAAACAGTTAACAATAATTAAAGGAATATATATTCCAAGACTATCAGAAACACTTGGAATATACTTTTTTAATAAAACATCTATTAAAGTTACTAAAGTACTTATTATTAAAATATAAGAAGGTATTTTAATATTATCATTAATAACATTTCTCAAAAGAGAAATTATCATATTAGAAAATATCAAAACTACTGTTACACTAATACCCATAATAATTCCGTTTTCCAAAGTAGTAGTAACTGCTAAAGCAGAACATAAACCTAACATCATTGTAAATATTGGATTATTTTTAAACATAAAATCACTCCTTATATATTATTTAAAAAATATAAAATAACCCCACATACCAAAGCAATAATAACTAAGGTAATTACTGATTTAATATTATTTTTCATATTTATCACCATGATACTTCAAAATAGATTTAGTCATTTCCTTTAAATAGGAAGAAGTATAAGTTGCACCAGAAATAGTATCAACATTATCCAAATTATTTTGATTATTTATTATATCTTTTATATATGTTGTATTTTTAATATGAGAATCATAATAATGATCTAGTGTATTAGTAATCATAATATCTATTATATAATCATTTTGAATAGTTACAGTAGCTTCAATAGATTCCTTACTAGTAAATCCCTTATATTTAATATCATATGTATAAGTATTACCCATAACAGTTTCATTAATCACTTGTAAATATTCATCCTTCTTACTAGCATTATCATTATTCTTTATATTAAATCCAATATAACAACTTAATAAAATTGCCAAAATTACAAAAATTATTAATGGAGCACATTTATTCTTATTATGATTCTTTATAGTATAATTATTAAAAATAGGCACTAATAAATTCATAAATAAGATAGATGAAAGCACCCCTTCTGGATAAGGAGTTAAAAATCTAAAGAAAATAGTTAAAATACCAAGACAAATGCCATATACTACCCCCGCTGAATTAGATATCGGACTAGTTACTGGATCAGTAGCCATAAAAACCGCTCCAAACATTAATCCACCAGTAAGAATATGGAAAGTTGGATACCATAATCCCTCACCATTAATAATTCCTATAATAAAACTCATCACAAAGACTGTAAATAAATATGATATAGAAATACGCCATTTTAAAACTTTATTACATACTAAATATATAAATGCTAAAATTATTAATAATTTACTTACCTCACCTAAAGCACCTGGCATTTTACCCAAAAACAAATCAAGTAAACTTCCATATGGATATACAACCTCTTCATAGCTACCGACATAATTTAAACTACTTAAATTAGCCAAAGGAGTAGCCGACGTAACAGCATCAACGCTCTCATAGATATTATAATATCCACCAGAAGACATAATCACAGCACCATATGAAGCTATTACAAAAAGACGACCAACTAAAGCAGGATTAAATATATTATGTCCAAATCCACCATACACCAATTTACCAATAAAACTTGCAAAGACACTACCGATTATCAATATCAATAAACTTGTATTAACAGGAAGTATCAAAGATAGAAAAATTCCAGGAATTATACTATAAGTATTATTTATTAAATCCTTAAAATTCTTATGATCCTTAGTTACATATTTATAAAAACAATATTCAGTAAAAAAGCAAGTTAAACAAGATAAAATCACCATAATTAACGGCTTAAAAAGTTGATATACATTAGTATACCCATGAATATATGGTAAAATTCCATTTTTATAAAAAGCAAACAAAATAATTGGAATCAAACTAATAATTAAATGTTTCATCATTTTATTAGTTGAATTAGATGACTTCAAAAAATTCCCATGTCTTACTTTAAATTCCATATTATCATACCCTTTCTTTAGCCTCTTTAACAAATTCTCTTACTTCTATTTTAGAAGGACAAATATAAGAGCATAAACCACACTCAATACATCTTTTAGGATCTAAGTCTTTTAACTTCTTATCATCCTTAATATTTTTCATTATCAATACCGGTAATAATTTAACAGGACAAACAGAAGCACATTTACCACAACTTATACAAACATTAGGATAAGACAACTTATTTTCCATAACAATTACGCAATTTAAATCCTTAGTTACTAATAAATCATCCGTAGGTAAACTTTTTCCCATCATAGGGCCACCCGCTATAAACAAAGGATTTTTTAAATCCTTATAGCCATCTATATGCTCTATTATCTCACTCATTAAAGCCCCAATTTTAACTCTAACATTTTGTGGTTTTTTAATACCACTACCCGTTATAGTAATTACCCTTTCAGTAAGTGGACGATTGTTTTTTAACATATCATATATTGCATAAACAGTAGAAACATTACTGACTAATACACCCTTTTCGCTAGGATATTTATCATATGTAATATTTAAAACCTCAGAAACAATATTTTTCTCCCACCCAGCAGGGTATCCATCACTTACAAAGCTTAAACTAATATTTGGATAAGTTCCTATATATTTTTTAAATTCTGAAGCTATTACATCATTAGTTTCCTTAATAGCTATATAAGCTTTAGGAATATTCATAATCTCTAAAATAGCATCTATTCCTTCTAAAAGATTTTCAGCATACTCCCTCATTAAAGCATAATCAGCAGTAATAAAAGGTTCACATTCTACTCCATTAATAATAAAATATTTAAAATTATCACAAGAAGTATACTTAATAAACGCAGGAAAATCACTACCACCAAGTCCAGTAATTCCAGATTCCCTTAAAAGATTAATAAATTCTTCCTTACTATACTTTGTAATATCCTTTTTAGTACCTGCCCTATTCTCATATTTTTCCTTAAAATCATTTTCTACTACAATACACCTTATTTTTCTTCCATTATTAATTATTTTATGACTTCCAGCAACTACATAACCACTAACAGAAGAATGAATAGGAAAATTAATATCCTTATTAACAGCAACTACTTCACCCTTATATATATAGTCCCCCTCTTTAACATTATGACTATACTCTACACCATTCTTACTCTCAAGTGGAATATAGATAATTTGTGGTTTTATATATTCCGTAATCTTTTTATTAATAGTTAAATTTTTATGATGGCCTATTTCAATCACTCTGTTCATTCTTAGCCTTCTTTCCATGATTATTTTTACTAAATATAATTATACAATTTTTTTTAACAAAAAAAAAGACTATTTTAAAAAATACTAACATTTAATTCATATTCAAAAAAAAACTATTAATATAATTAAATTGCATTTAAAAAATTTTTTAATTTAAATATTGAAATTTACTAATTATATAGTATAATTAAAATATGTATGCCGAATTAGTATAATGGTAGAACAAGTCACTCGTAATGATTAGATGTAGGTCCGATTCCTACATTCGGCACCAGAATGATTGTTACTCGAACCTTTTTTAAAGATTCGTTTTATAATGCATATAGTTATTTTTTTACATACAATATAAATAACTTAACGTACATAAAAAAGTACGCTATAATTTATATAGAAAGAGATGATACTATGCGTACAATTAATATAACAAATGCAAGACAAAATTTGTTTCAATTGGCTTCTAATGTTAATATTGGATTTAATCCTATCACAACAGTAAATAATAAAGGAAAAAAATGCGGTTCTAATTTCTAAAATTGAATGAATACCAAGTACATATTAAATTAGGCACTTACTCAAATAGTGTCTTTTTTTATACCTACTTATCATAGTGATTAAGAAAAATATAAATTTCATTTATTACTTTACCAGTATAATAATGAATGATAAATAAATATTAACCCTTTATTGATAATTTTTGTACTTTTATTTCTTAAAAGTTATATATATTATTAGGAGGATAAAATGAATCAAAAAGAATACATAAGATGATCGTTAGAATTACACCTATTTTTTGATAGAATTATGAAAGAACATAGTATATTCATAGAAGCTGCCTTTTTAGAAAAAGAAAAAGAACTAAAAAAAATAGCCAACAGCTTTCAAAGAAATTTTTCTGATATTTTAGAAAAAATAATCGATTTATCAAACGGCAACATCAGTAATAAATTAATTGAATCAAATGAATTTGTTACTAACAATACCCTACAAGCAGAAAACCAAACTAGCAGCTTATCTGGAATAAACATAAATGCAGAAATTACATTAAAAGAATTAAATCTAAGAAGTGGTGAAATAAATCCAAATGAACAATTATTAAATAGTATTAGTCTTATTAATAGAAAAACACTACCATTAATTGAAAATTTAATCAATTTTAAAAATAACATTTTAAATCAAGTATTACTATGCAAAATGTATACAGCCAATTATCCCTTATTAATTGCTCACATCAAAAATGAGGCTATAATGTATCATAACCTATTAACAAAGGTAGAAAACAAAGAACCATTCACAACAAATTATCTATACGAACAAGAATTATTTTGGAATAACATAATGAAAGAACACGCAGAATTTATTAGAGGACTACTAGACCCAAGTGAAAATGAATTAATCCTAACCGCCGATCGTTTTTCAAATGATTATGAAATGATTCTAAAAAATTATACTAGAAACTATAATAATTTAACTGCTATAAGCCTAAATGAAACAATTAAATTTAGAGATTTCAAAATTGCTGGTGAAGAAGGAATATTAAACTGTAAAATTAAAAGCATCATCATTCCCCTATTAGCAGATCACGTATTAAGAGAAGCAAATCACTTCATTAGAATATTAAGAGGATAAATTAATTAACCTAATCATAAAAAAGAAGCACATCGCTTCTTTTTTGCTAGTTTACTTACACATAAAATTCTTACAAACAATAATTGATCCAAAGCAATATACAAAAAAGTAAAAATAATTGGTATTACTAATGATTTAGTTAATAATATTATTTTTTATCTTTCATCTTTTTAAAAATTACTATCTCACTAAACAACAATATCACAAAGATTATTATATAACTAATTGGACTAATCTAAAAATTTTCCTTCCAATATCAACACTAATATCACACATTAATTATATCATACAAAAAGTGAATTATTTCACCCACTCAATAACTTAAAATTATTTTATTTTATAGTTTTTCTTATAAACATAACCATTAACTTCAAGTTTTTTACCTTTAAATATAGTTTTTAAAAGCATAACTTTCATTATTCCTTTATGCATTATAACAATATATTGTTTCTCCCCTTCTTCAACTAAACAAATAATATTAATTCCATTTTCTAAAAAATCATCCATCTCTGGAGAAAAAGCTGGTTCTACTATAAACCAAAATAAATTCTTTTTCCAATCCCATCTTTTTTTTCTTAATAATGAATAAATTGAAGTAGCTTTTGGAAATTTATTAAAAATATATGATTCTTCTTTGCATCTTGCTTTTCCTTCTTTTTTAATTCCACTTAATGAGTATTTTTCTTCTAATACGACTTCTCCTAAAATTTCTTTTTTATAATCTAAGAATTCATCAATAGAAATATTAAATAAAGTAGCTAATGCTTTTAAATTATCAATATCAGGTAATCCTGCATCACTTTCCCATTTAGTAACACTCTGTCTTGACACCCCAACTTTCTCTGCTAATTCCTCTTGTGATATATTATACTTCCTTCTTAAATCTTTAATTTTTTCTCCCAACGTCATATATTTTCTCCTCCATCCAAAACAATCATACCAATTATATGAATTATTTAGTAGCAACAATTGTTTACACTATATAAAACAAATTAATTTTTATACTTTTGTATTTAATTTAATTAATCAAATTCATTTTAATACTGCCTCATATCCATTTCTCTTATCTCCACTAATTGTAATAAAATAAGTTTCACCATAATTACCTTTCAAAGAAATTGTATCTATAGGTATTGTGTATTCATCAGGATATACATTATCGTAATTTGGTTCTATATACTTTGTTACAATTTTTAATTGTATAGATAAATTTTCTATATTAGTTAAATTGTTAAAATCGCTTTTACTCAAAGTATAAATAAGTAGTTCATCATGTTTTATCATTGTTTTATCCGCATTAGATATGCCACCACTACCTTTTGAACCATTTACATCATAATCAATAATAATCAAACCGATATCCTCTTTAATATCTAATTTTATTTGCAGTGCTATCTCATCATCAAAAGCAGCAAATTCATAAGATATATACCATCTATACAAAGCAAAAGATAAAACTAACAAACAGGCAATAAATATTATTATTCCTTTTCGAATCACAATTCTTCTCCTTTCTATTAACAAGATATAACATAAAAGTTATTTTCAATAAGAAACATTACTAAAGTATAATTTAACTATTACTTTTAAAATTAATATTTGCTAATTTTGCCTGTTTACACAAATCTTTCGTTTGCAATTTATATTGTTTTCCATCCTTTTTTGTATAAGTTCCACATTGCCTAAACTCAAAATTAACATTTTTTCTTATACATTGTTCTCTTATATCTAATACCCAATCATAATCAAGTGGTCTAGCATTAATATCAGATTCCCCGCCAACTAATACAAGTTCTATTGTATCAAGATATTCTTCTAAATCTATTTTTCCGAGTAAAGGCTGTGCTGTTATACATTTATGCTTTATAGGTAAATCCTTAAATATCGATAATTTATAATCTGCATTTTTTTGATTTTCAATAGTACAACATACAACTACATTATCATACCCATCACACCAATCACTTGGAATACATTTCATAAATCTATCTATTCTTTTTGTTAGAAATAAAAAAGTACAATCTTGTCTTTTCTTAATCATTTTAAAGCATTCATTTCTCCATTCATCTGCTTCTTCAATTAAAAAGTCCGTAGAAAAGCATAAATATACCAATCCAGATTTCATTTTATAATTTCCATTTTTTAATTTTTCTATTGGCTTATAAAAATCTTTCGTTTTTACTATCTCATTGGTATTAACATTTCTTTTTAAATCACCTTTATGAATATAGCAATGTAAACAACCATCACTACATTTTTTACATCCTCTCCACGGATTCCACATTGCCATATCATCACACTCCTAAATTGTAATTT
>JAEDMO010000038.1 GCA_016302935.1 Bacilli bacterium
TTAGTTGCGGATGTTATTTGGTATAAATCTTTTTTTATGACATCCCCTATTGCATAAATTTTCTTGTTACTTGTTTCATAATTTTTGTTAACGATAATATAGTTATCTTCTTTTTTGACAGTATCAATAAATTTAGTATTTGGTATGTATCCGATACATACGAATAAGCCCTCTACTATAATTTCTTCGTTATTATTAATTACTATGGATTTTAGTTTTCCATTGCTACTATTTAATTTAACAATGGTAGAATTATATTTTATTTCAATGTTATCTTTGGCTAAAACTTTATTTATCATTAGTGATTCGGCAGTAAAATGATCTTTTCTGTGGATTATTGTGACTTTTTTACATATGGCAGATAGATATAGTGCTTCTTCTAAGGCACTTCTGCTGCCTCCCAAAACAGCAACATTCTTATTTTTGTAAAATGCTCCATCGCATAGGGCACAGTAACTAATTCCATTTCCTAATAATTTAGAGGCATTTTTTAATAATAATTGTCTTGGGCTTCTTCCGGTTGCTATGATTATGTATTTAGCTTTTATTATATTGTTTTTGGTAATTATTTTGTTATATGTTTTGCCTTTTTTGATATTAATTACTTCATCGGATAAATATTTAACTTTGAGATCATTTACTTGGGTGTATAGATTATAGGCAAAAGTAGGTCCGTCGATAGAAGGTATACCAGGATAGTTTTCAATATTTATTATTTTATTTAGTTGCCCTCCTGGTGCTGATGATTCTATAATTATGTTGTCTACGCCTGCTCTACTTAGATAAAGGGACATACTCATCCCAGCTACACCGCTACCGATAATTGCAACATTATATTCTGATGACGTTTGAGTTTTCTTTTCCTTCATAGTATAAATTCCTCTTTCTTCTTGTTAAGATGCCCGATATACCAATTATTAACAGAATAATTGAAACAATTTGGCTAATTCTAAAATTTTGAAAATATAGGCTGTCTTCTCTTAAGCCTTCAATAAAGAAGCGTCCTATACCATACCATATAAAGTATATGAACGTTTGGTCTCCATCTTTTATCTTTTTTATAAAATGTCTAATTATCATTAGTAGTGCAAACCCCAATAAGCACCATAATGATTCATAGAAAAATGTTGGTTGATGATAGGCACCATTTATATACATCCCATCAATAACAAAATTGGGAATGTGTAAGTTTTCTAAAAAACTTCTAGATACTACCGGTCCATATGCTTCTTGGTTTAGGAAGTTACCCCATCTGCCAATTGCTTGGCCTAGTATTAAGAAAGGTACAATTACATCCATGGTTTTAAGTATGGGTCTTTCTTTTTTCTTACAATAATATATGATGTATAATGCGGAAGCGATAACTGACCCATATATAGCCATTCCACCTTCCCATATATATAAGACTGATAATAGATCGTCTTTGAATTCTTGAAAATTAAAGGTTACATAGTATAGTCGTGCTCCAATAATGGCTACGATAATTACATTAAATAATAAATCGCTCATAAAAGCAGAACCAATATTTACTTTTCTTGCTTCTTTTAAGCAAAATGTTATTCCAATAATTATGGCAATTAAAATAAAAACGGAATAATAATATATTTTTATATTACCTATCTCTAGCATGACATTATTCATTTTTACCAGCCTTTTTTCTAATTATTGGTTTAATAATTAAGCCTTCCATTAGGATATTAAATAAAGATATTAATATAGCTATGAAAAACGGAATGATAATTCCTTTTAGTTCGAATTTGTCACCTAAGATAAAGCTTGTTATATATAATATTAATACGTTAATAAGTGGATAGAATAATCCCCATGTTAAAGCCGTAATAGGCAATGTTATATAAAATAATACAGGTTTTATTGTTTGGTTTAGAATATATATAATTACTGCTGCTAAAAACGCATAGAATCCAAAAAATTTGTTAGATATGTATAGACTATCAAACATTATGGAAACGGTTATTAAGACTATGGCATAACAGATCATATATAAAAGCCATTCTATAAATTTATTTTTAATAAATCTAGTATCTTTTTTTTCTTTTATAATAGTTACTTTTGTCATATTATCACCAATTAAATTATATCATATTTTTAAAAAAAATAAATACATACGATAAAATTTGATAATGTATTTATTATAAGGCTTATTTTTTTCTTTCTCTAATAATGCTTGTTTTTATTAAAAACCACATTACTAATATAAATAGGACGGTATAGATAATGATACCTAATATTCTATCTTGGATAATATAAATAATCGATGCTACTGCAAAAAGAATATCTATTAAGTAGATAATTAAAATGGTTTTTTTGACAGATGAAGTCATATTCATAATTTGATGATGAAAGTGTTGTTTATCAGCTTTAGCAATTGATTCTTTTTTTAGTTTTCTTCTAATTATGGCACATATGGTATCGATAATTGGAATAGCAAGAAGAAATATTGGAACAATTACCGATGTGAATGTTACATTTTTAAAGCCTAATAAAGCAATTACGGCGATTATGTAACCTAAGAACATACTACCTGTATCACCCATAAATATTTTGGCTGGTGGAAAATTATGCCATAGATAGCCAAGTGTACTTCCTAGCATAATGAAGGTTAAAAAACATTCTAATGAATTATAACTATTGGTCATAATACAGATAATACCTATTGTTAAAAAGTAAATGCTTGATATACCAGAAGATAGTCCATCTAAACCATCGATTAGGTTAATACAATTAATAATTGCAACGATAAAAATAATAGTTGCTGGTATTGATAAAAAACCAAAGTTGATATATAATCCAAACGCACTTATTTCAGTTAAGACGATACCGCCATATAATGGAATTAAACTGCTGGCAATTATTTGACCAATTAATTTGTATCTAGCTTTTAGTGGATTAATATCATCGATTAGACCAGTTAAAATAATAATGAAACTGCCAATTAAAATGGAATTCATTAGAATAGATTGTTTTCCGAAAAGTACATATCCTAAAAGAAAACTTAGAAACATACCCAAGCCACCTAATTTGGGCATAGTTTTTTGATGCATTCTTCTACTATCTTTAGGTATATCTAATGCACCTATATAATATGCAATTTTTTTCATTAAAAACATAATTAGAAGGGAAAATACGAATGGTATTAATACCATTAAAATAATTCTTTTAAAATCTGCGTTCACTTCTGTCACCTCAAGGTTATTTTATCACATTTTTTATAAATTTAATATATGTTTTTATTTTTTGGAAAACAATTATTGTGCGATGTGTCATTTATTAGATTGAACGTTCTTTTTTTAATCAAAAATTAACGAAAAATGTCGATTAATCGATAATATATTATTTATAGTTATTTATAAAATATACCTATTTATTCTAATGTTATACTTTTTTCAGATAGTAAGGAGGCATTATATTTGAAGAAGTTTTTTATAAATAAGTCGCTTACGCTGATTAAAAAAAATAATAACAATTTGAGTGATATCAAGTTAGAGGAAATAGAATATGGTCTTGAGAGTCTTTATTTAACTTATACTAAATTTATTGTATTAACTGGACTTGCTATTATCTTAGGAATATTTAAAGAATATGTTATTTTGTTGGTTGCTTATAATGTTATTAGAACTTTTTCTTTTGGATTGCACGCTACTAAAAGTATATATTGTTTACTTTCTTCACTTATTTGTTTTATCGGTGGCGTTTATGTATGCGAGTATCTATATATTCCCCTTACAATAAAAATATTAGTCTCAATATTTTGTGTTTACTGTTTAATAAGGTATGCTCCTGCTGATACTGAGAAAAGACCCTTAATAAATAAAAAGAAAAGAGAAATGTATAAAGTTATAAGTGTTTTGTTAGGATGTTGTTACTTAGTGTTAATATGTATTTTTAATAAGCATATTGTTAGTAATTATTTACTTGTTGGAATGGTAGAAGCAGTAATAATGATACATCCATTAATTTATAAATTGTTTAATCTTCCTTTTGATAATTACAAGAATTATAATTTTGGTCACAATTAATTTGTAGATAAAAATAATAAGGAAGGAGGGATTATTTTGAAATTTTTTGCAACTATTTTAACAGCTTTAGCTACTGTAGCTGCTAGTGTTGGAAGTCAAGCTTGTTCATATTGGTTTTTAGACGAACCTAAAATGCCTAAGAGTTTATTAGAAAAATAAATAACGCTTTTTATAAATTTAAAATCTATCAAATTAGTCATTGATAGATTTTTTAATAGTTAATTTTTGAATATATAGTTTAGGTGTAACGTTAGTTTCGTTTTCAAATATTGGATTACTTTTTATAATCTTATTTACTAAACTTAAGCCATATCCCCTACCCGAACCTTTAGTAGAATAGCCAGTTTTATTAATACTAACTTCATCAATTTCACCGCAGTAACTGTTGGAAATAATTACTGAAACATAATCTTGACGATTATATATTTCAATACCTATGTTTTTATCATCTGATATTATACTTGCTTCGATGGCATTATCTAAGTACACACCTAGAATTTTACATAATTCTTTATAGTCATTGCCTTTTAAATCATATAATAATGATTTGGAAACATCTTTGGGAATACTTATTGATACTTTTATTCCCATATTTTCGGCACGGTCAATTTTATAATAAAATAATCCTTTTAAACCATTTGAAGGTAAATAGCCTAACTTAGCATATTTTTCTTTAGAAAATGTAGTTTTTTCTTTTAAGATACTATCAATATATTCGATAATGTCGTTTCTTTTACTCTTATCTATAAGTTTAGATTTTATGTTTACTAATGTATTTTTATTTTCGTGTCTATCTATTCTTTGATTTTCAATAATCATTTCATATTCTTTAACAAAATCTATTAAATTATCATATTCTTTAGTTAATCTTTCATTTTTGATGTTTTGCTTAATAAAACTAAATAAAATTGTTATAAAAACTATTATCGCAAATGATCCTATAAAAAAACTTTTAGTATTGCTATTATTCATACCGGTTATAGCAAAGAAGAAGAAAAAAGCAATACAACAAATGGTGAGAATTATGTATGTTATGATTCTAGTATTTTGAGTTACTCGGGATGATAATAATTTTTTTAATGGTTTTCTTAATGCTATAGCAAGAAATATAAAAACAGTACAAACCAATACATTACCTATAATTCCACCAGCCATAATATTATATATGTATCCGTTGTTTATATTAGTAAAAAAGAATAGAATAATTAAACAAAGCATTTCACTTGCAAGCAATAATATACTGTGTAGAAACGATACAAATATTGCTTTAAATAATTTAAAATTAAATAGAAACTTAAATATTAATGTGTTTATTGCAAAATTGATTATGCCACGCATTGAATTACTAACATTATAATAGATAAAATTATAACCAATAGAATATGCTATAATTATAATTACTGTTATAGCTATTTTTTTCTTGGTAAATTTCTCATTGCTTAATAAATATCCAAATACTAAACCAATACTAGTTAGACATAAACAACCAATAATATTACTTATATTTTCTAACATATTCTGCGAAGCCTCTTTTCATTCTGAAAGACATTAGTTTTTCAGTTACACCATTTTTAAAAGTTATTGTTTCATTTTTGATATTAACTTCTCTTACTTTTTCAACGTTGACAATACAATTTTTATGGCATCGTTGAAAATTTGGTTGTAGTTTGGTTAGTAGTTCTTTTAGTTGGGCATTTATTCCATATTCATTGCCATCGATAGTAAAAATTGTCGTTCTTTTTTCCGGAGAAACTTTTATATATAATATTTCGTCATAGGGTATTCGATAAGTAGAATGACAGTATTTGAAATTTAATACTTTCTTTTGGTTCAAGATGTTAAGAGCAGTCTTTAAACTTTTTTCTAATGTTTTTTCATACTTTGAAAATTTTGAAATATAGTCTAAGACCATCAGTCTAGATTCAAAAACTAAATCTTGGCATTCATAATGAGAGGTTAAAATAATTATAATACTATTCCAATCATGTTCTCTAATTTTATCTGCAATATCTAATCCTGTTGTGCCCGGTAGTTCAATATCGAGAATATAAATTTTCTGTTCGTCATTATTTTTAATAATACTCTCAAACGTAGAATTGTAACTTTTGAATCTTGTAATCTTGTAGTCATAATCGTAAGGCATCATTACTTTATTTACGATTAATCTAGTTTTTTCAACTACTTCGACATTATCATCACAAATTACAAATCTAATCACTAACGCTCACTCCTCAGTCAAGTGTATTATAACACCAATTATTTTTTATGTAAACTAATTGGGCACATTTTTATTTTTTTTAAAAAAAATTTTTTTGATGTGAATATTTTATTATGGTTTGGTTATAATATAATTGGGTGATAAAATGAAAAATAAGCAAGAAAAAAAACACAATCAATGTGATTGTGAAAAAGTTAACAAAGTTGAATCAGGGGTTTATGAAGAGGAAGTAGAAGTTGAATTAGATGATGATGTAGAAGAAACTGATGAAGAAGACGATTAGTCTTTTTTTATATTTTTATGATACTGCTTAGACGTTTAATAACTTTTTTTTCTATTCTTGATATATAAGATTGGCTAATTCCTAATAACTCAGCTACTTCTTTTTGAGTCATTTCTTCGTGTCCATTTAGTCCGTATCTTAGAGTCATTATTTCTTTATCTCTACTATTTAGTTTATTTATTTCGATATTTAATAGTTTTTTATCTAGTTGGTCATCTAAATTTTTGGTAACTATATCTGGGTCTGTACCTAGTACATCTTCTAAATGAAGTTCGTTTCCATCGCTATCATAACTAAGGCTATCTTCAAAACTAACTTCGCTTTTTTTTCTTTTTGTTTTTCTTAGATACATTAATATTTCATTATCTATACACCTACTAGCATAGGTGGCTAATTTGATATTTTTATCTAGTTTGTATGTATTTACACCTTTTATTAATCCAATAGATCCGATTGATACTAAATCTTCTAAGTCTATGTTGGTATTTTCGTATTTTTTGGCCAAGAAAACAACAAGCCGAAGATTATGCTCAATTAATTTGTTTCTAGCAAATTTATCTCCTTGCATGGATAATTCAACATATTTTACTTCTTCTTCTTTGCTTAATGGTTCTGGAAGAATGTCACTGCTTCCAACATAGTAGATGTAATTATATTTTTTTAATATTTTTTTGATATATTTAATTAATGCTGATATTTTCATTTATTCCCTCCATTATTTGTTTATGTAATATTACTTGGGCGTCATTTATTGTTATTTTTTTTTCAGATAATCCTAGTAGGATATTTTTTTTTGTACCTATTCCTTTAATTTCAATTTTATCTATGATTATACATTTTAAAAGTCCGTGACTATCGATGGTATCATATGGAACTAGTAGGATGTTTTGATAATCTATTTTAACCATATTTTTGTTTATTAGGATAATTGGTCTTTTTTTTATAGGGTCATATAGATTGTTACCGGTATCTAGGAAACCTATTGTTTCTATTTTCTTTCCGTCTTTAAAATATATGATAATATCATAATAATTAGAATAGTTATTTTTTAATTGTTTTGTTTGTTTGATATATATATATAATGCTAATGGGGCGATTATTAATGACATTATGAAATTTAGGGATAATCCGTTGGAATAAAAAATTAATCCGGTATTGTCGTAACTATATTCAATATTTATAAGATATAGGAAACCTCCTAGTAAGATACTTGTTGTTATAAGATAAAAAAGATTGTTACAAGTATATTTTAGGTTGTGATAGCCAAAGCTAGTTAATATCATTAGAATAGCAAATATTATTTTGACAATGAAAAGAAGGTAATTGTTTAGGTTAAAAAAAAGAAAGATAATGGTCAAGCTTCCTACTAAGGAACCTAATAATATGCGTTTGAAACTTGTTTTTCTTTTTAGAATAATGGCTACGGTGAAAAGGAGGAAGGCATCAAATGAAAAGTTTAATATAAATACAATGTCTAGATATATAGTCATATAATCACCTTTTTTATTATAAAAAAAATATAACAAATTAATTGTCATATTTTTTTATTTTTATATCTTTTTTATTTAGGATTATTTTAGCTTGCTCAATATGTTCTTTTGTTAATCCATCTATATAAAAGGATGTTTTTACTAAATGTTTTAATAAGTAATCATCATAGTCTTCAAATATTTCGTCATCCAAAATAACAAAATTATCTATATTAGGATGTTTT
>JAEDMO010000039.1 GCA_016302935.1 Bacilli bacterium
CTATTAGATATTTTATTATTGCTATTTAGGAGATAGTTTTGTGAATTTAATACTCCATCTACATCTAAAAATATTATTTTCATATTTGATAGTTATCCTCTAATGAGAATTCAACGTTTTCTTCTATCCATAGTTTTCTTGGTTCAACGGCATCTCCCATTAAAACACTTACTCTTTTTTCTGCTAAAGCTCCATCGGTAATACCCACTTTTATTAGATTTCTGGTAGCAGGGTCCATTGTTGTTTCCCATAATTGTGAGGCATTCATTTCCCCTAATCCTTTGTATCTTTGAATACTATAGCCGGTTTTGCCTTCAGTTAAGTTTTTTAATTCTTCATTAGTCCAAGCATATACTTCGCTTTTATTAGCAAATTTTACTTTGTATAGAGGTGGCATAGCAATATATAATTTACCATTTTCTATTAGTGGTTTCATATAACGATAGAAGAATGTTAAAAGTAAACATTGAATATGTGCTCCATCATCATCAGCATCGGTCATTATGACTACTTTGTCGTAGTTGCACTCTTTAATGTCAAAACTACTTCCTACTCCAGCTCCAATTGTATAAATTAGGGTATTTATTTCTTCATTTTTTAAGATGTCTTCCATTTTAGATTTTTCAGTATTGATAACTTTTCCTCTTAATGGTAATATAGCTTGGTATTTGCGGTCTCTTCCTTGTTTTGCAGAACCTCCTGCCGAATCACCTTCTACTATAAATATTTCATTTTTGGTTTTATCTTTGCTTTGGGCAGGGGTTAGTTTTCCACTTAGTATTCTTTCTATTTTGTTTTTATCTTTACCCTTTCTAGTTTCTTCTCTGGCTTTACGCGCTGCTTCTCTAGCTTCTTTGCCCTTTAGAGCTTTTTCAATTATTTTTGTGGATATTACTTTGTTTTCTTCAAGAAAGAATTTTAATTTTTCAGAAGTTACATTTTCAACAATGCTTCTTGCTTGAGGAGTTCCTAATTTTGATTTTGTTTGGCCTTCAAATTGAAGAAGATTTTCAGGTATTTGAACGCTGATGATTGCTGTTAGTCCTTCTCTAACATCACTTCCTTCAAAATTTTTATCTTTGTTTTTTATGATGTTGTTTTCTTTGGCGTAATCGTTCAATACTTTAGTAATAGCTGATTTGAAACCAACTTCGTGAGTTCCTCCGTCACTTGTTTTAACGTTATTAACAAAGCTTATAATGTTTTCTGAGTAACTATCAGTATATTGTAAGGCAACTTCAACATTAATATTTTCTTTGGTTGAGTTAAAACATAGGGTTTTATGGAGAGGATTTTTTTCTTCATTAAGGTATTCGACAAAAGCCTCTAGACCATTTGAATATTGATATTTTTCGCTTCTATTTTCTTGTTCATCTAATATTTCTATGCAAAGATTGTTGATTAAAAAGGCACATTCTTGCATTCTTTCACATATGGTTGAAAAACTAAACGTAGTGATTGGAAAAATAGTAGGATCTGGCAAAAAATGAACTGTGGTTCCTGTTTTATTGGTAGTTCCTATTTTTTTTAATGGGATTTCTACTTTTCCACCGTTTGTAAACTTTATATAATATTCTGCTCCATCTCTTCTTGTGGTGACTTCCATATAACTACTTAATGCGTTTACTACGGATGCACCAACACCATGTAATCCACCGGATACTTTGTACCCCCCATCTGAGAATTTTCCCCCAGCATGTAAGACTGTGTAAATAACTTCTGGTGTGCTTTTGCCTGAAGAGTGCATTCCAGTTGGTATACCTCTTCCTTTATCGGTTACACTTATGCTTCCATCTTTATGCATTGTTATTTTGATACTGTTCCCATAACCATTTATCGCTTCATCGACAGCATTATCTACTATTTCCCACACTAGGTGATGTAATCCTCTTTTGTCAGTTGATCCAATATACATTCCGGGTCTTTTCCTTACGGCTTCTAAGCCCTCTAATATTTTTATAGAATTTTCGTCGTATTTGGCTGCCATAATATCACTCTTTCTTATTTTTCTATTATAATTATAGCAAAAAATTAAAAAACAAGCAATAATGCTTGTCACTAATCATTTAGGGTTATTGTAAAGTAAAAGTGGATGAAAATGTTTTATTTTCACAATTATAAGTAATAGTTACTGTTTTATCTAAATTTATATTTTCCTTTGTTACTGGATTTTTTATAACTTTTACGTTATTTTCTTCAGTGCCTTTTATATAATCATTTTCTAGTAGATATTTTAGTGTAACGGTAATGGTGTTTTTATTATCGCTGCAGTTTATACCTAATTGCCATTTATTTTCTTTAGCATAGTTTAAGGCGGATGTTTCTATACTTTCAATAAAATTATTGATAGAATTTTCGTTTTGTTTTTCAATTAAGGTATTGACTGTTGGTATTAATATTAAACTGATTATTGCTATTATTGAGAGGGTTATTATTACTTCTATTAATGTGAAACCTTTATTATTCATCTTATCACCTATTTTAATTATATTAATCTTATTAATTTAAGTCAAGAAAAAAAGAAAGTTATTTGCTTTCTTTGTTATTTTTAGCTTTCTTAGGTTCTTCTTTTTCTAATTTGGCTAGCACTTCTTTAATGACAACCACTGTTTTTTCTTTTACCTCTTTGGCTACGTTTTCTAAAATTGGTGTACCTTTTTCTTTGGCTAGTTTTAAAAGTTCTTCACTTTTATTTTTTAATACTTCACCTTTTTCTTTAGCTATAGCTAAAACTTTTTCTTTATCTAAATCTTCTATTTCTTGTTTTATTTCATCTACTTTTTCTTGAAATGTTATTTTTAATTCTTCAACATCTACTTCTTTTGCTTTACACCATAGTTCATCCAATTTTAGTTTTAATTCTTTTCTTGTTTCACTGCCTTTTTTAGGAGCAAATAAAATTCCTAGTCCTGCTCCAATGGCTCCTCCAATAAGGAATTTTCCAAATCCATTTTTCTTTTTACTCATCTTCATCTTCCTTTCTTACCTCTTTTTTCTTTTTGGTAAATACTTTTTTTATTAAGTAACTAATGCCATCAACTAATTTATCGCTTAATACAGTTAATTTATCAGTAGTGTAATCAATGACATTGAAAAGACCATTTAATTTGGTTACTTTCCCATTAATATCATCGACAACTGTTTCTATTTTATTCATAGTTATTATTAACTTTACACCTAATATTATTAATACTATTAACAAAATAGAACCTAGTATATAAAGAATCATTGGTAATATTGTTTCTAATCCATTCATATTATTACTCCTTTTTATCGGCTTCTGCGTACATCGAATCTATTAAGTTGAATAAATCGTCAGTAAGTTCAAGGTCGTCTAGTTTATTTTTTTCGCTTCTTTTAGGAAGCTCTTTTGTTTCAATCTTTTCTGCAACTGGATCCATATTATTATAATTAACAATTTCTAAATCATTATAAGTATTTTCTTCTACTAATGGTGGAATTTCTTCATTATTTGGAAAATCATCATCTAGAATATTATCAAATTGTTTTTTTTCTTCTTTGATTGTTTCTACTTTTACCGGTTTTATTTCGGTGATGGTTTCTGATTTAGTATATGATACTCCAAAGTCACAGTAGTTTTCTTCTTCTTTGACTTCCTCTTTCTTGTCTACCATAATATCGTTTAGTAAACCATCTTTTCTGTATGAAGCTAGTTTAGCTTTAGATTCTTTTAATAATTCACAATCTTCACATAATAGATTTTCTTTTATATCTTCTGTTAAATCACCAAATGCTTTTTTTCTGACAGAATCAAAATCTAATTTTTGTGATGGTCTATGTAAATCATAGATACGTTCATCTTTTTCTATTACTTCTTCTTTTTTGTAATTTTTATCTAAAATACCATATACTGGCGAAATAATTGGAGTGCATCTAAATTTTGGGGGTTTTGCTTCTTCTTGATTTTTTGAATATATCTTTTTGGTGTTTTCTATTTCCTGTTCCCTTACTTTAGTTACAATATTTTTAGAACTTCTAGTAGCTTTAAAGTCCTCATCAGTAAATTCTACTGGAAAGTTAAATTTGGTTTTAGTTTGTACTAGAGTTCTGTCGCTTACTATTTCTTTATCTTTAATTACTTCTTTATTTAATTCTGTTTTTTCAATAGAATCCATCATTACTTGGGGTAATTTTGGTTCTTGTTTTTTGGGTTCTTCTATCTCTTTTTCTTCTTCAATCAATTCTTCATCTGTGAATAAGTTTTTAAATTTATCTAATAATCCCATTTGGTACACTCCCTTTATTAATCGTTTAAATTATTTATACTTTTTTCATCCGGTAGTTCGTATTGGTAGTCTTCTTCATATTTGTTATATTCTTCTAATATTTCTAAGATATTTATATTGCTGTTATCAGGTTTAATGAGGCTGTAGGTTTTTTCAATGCTAGAA
Organism: Bacilli bacterium; assembly: GCA_016302935.1. Classification (GTDB taxonomy): domain Bacteria; phylum Bacillota_I; class Bacilli_A; order RF39; family UBA660; genus JAEDMO01. Next base: position 4,413 of record JAEDMO010000039.1, read on the forward strand.
AAATAATTATTATTAATCAATTTATCGATAACGTGATCGTTATAATCGATACTAGATAAGATAGAAAGCGAATATGATACAATTTTATTTAAATTTTCTATATCTGTGTATGTTTGAATTTTAGCATAGTTATATTCTGCTTCTACAAAGTATAGTTTATCATCCTTAGTTATTCTTAAATAACCATTTATAGAATTATTATCTAAGTATGTATAATAATAACAATTCTCGCAGATTAATGGATAATCATTATTGGTTTTATAATAGTAGCTAACAATATCTACATATAGATACATATAGGTATTATTAACAACTAATTTTTGATTAAATTCACTATCACTAATTAAATTAACACCTTGGGGTAAATAATATTTATATCCCGTAGATGTGCGGTTATATAGATGACTATTAGTTTTGATAATATTGTTGGCAACTTCGTTATAGTCGGCTTCATTTCTAATAGATACACATCCAGATAGTAAAAATAATAACAGTAATATTGTTATGTATTTTTTCATACATCCGCCTACTTTTCTATATTATATCAAAAAAAATTATTTTAATAAATAGTTTTTTTGACTTTTTTTATTTGTTTAATTATAACACGAATTAAAAAAGTTGTAAATATATTAAAAAGGCGATTATTTGTTTAAGTCTTTTAATTCTTCTTTAACGAAATAACCGTCTTTTCTAATTAGTTCATCATCAAAATAGATTTCACTACCACCGTATTCGCTTCTTCCTATTGCTACTAAATCCCAATGAATACTAGAAATGTTTCCATTATCAGCATCATGATAACATCTGCCTGGTGTTAAGTGAATACTACCAAATATTTTTTCATCATATAATATATCTCCCATGGGATATAGTATTTTGGGATTTACTCCTAATGAAAATTCACCAATATATCTTGAACCTTCGTCGGTTGAAAATATTTTGTTTAGCTCTTCTTCATCTCCATCACAAGTAGCATTTTGGATTTGTCCATCTTTGAATGTTAATTTTATGTTTCTATATATATTACCTTGGTATGGAGAGGGGGTGTTATAAGTTATGTAACCGTTAACACTTTCTTTTATGGGAGCGGTGAATATTTCACCATCAGGGATGTTTGATTCTCCAGCACATATTACAGCAGGCATTCCTTTTATTGAAAATGTTAAATCAGTCCCCTTACCTATAATTCTTACTTTGTCAGTTTTTTCCATTAGTTCTTTTAATGGAAGAAGACTTTTATACATTTTTGGATAGTCTTCGGTCATTGCATCTAGGGCATAATCAATGAAATTAGGGGTGGTCATTTTAGCCTTATGAGCATCTAATGATGATGGGAAGTTTAGTAAAACCCATTTTCTTTGATTTATTCTAACGTTATCTATCTCTAGAGTACTACTTCCTAATTTTTTATACATTTCTTTGTTGAAATTCTTACCTTCATAATCATTTACATTACATCTAATATTGATAAAACTATCATAATTATCCACTTCAAATTTTTTTCCTTTGACGATTGTATCAATAGTTTCTTCATTTAAATTTTCATATATTAAACTATTTAGTTCTTCATCGACAATTTTAACAGTTGGTACTCCACCGTTTGCATATATTTTTTCGATGAGGTGTTTTACTAGATTTTTGGGGTTCATTGTTTCCATCATAATTAAGACACGTTCGTCTTTTTCTACTTTTAATGAGTAATTTACAATTATATCAGCAAGTTTAGCAATTTTATTTTCCATTTTTATCACGTCCTTTAGGTTTTCTATATATAATATGGTAGGAGGTTTTAATTTTATGTACAATAATTATAATTATGGAAGAAATTTTTATAGGAGGCCTGTTGGTAATAGAATTATTGGTGGAGGTTTTTTAGGTCCATTTATTTTAGGGGGGATTACGGGCGGTTTGCTAGCACCGGCTTTTTATCCTAGACCTTACCCTATTTATCCTTATCCACCTGCTCCTTATCCAATTTATGGTCCTTTTTAAAATAGTCATCTGACTATTTTTTATATATTCATAAGTAATGGGATTATTTGTTTTTTTCTAGAGACGATACCTTTTAGGAATTTGCCTTCTTCTATATTTTTTATGTTGAAAGCTTCTTCTAAGTATTCTTTGGCATTTTCACTATACAATACATAAGTACCATTTTTTAAAACATCGGTTATAAATAGACAGATAAACTCATATTGATTAGACACTGATATGTTGTTTAGTAATTCTATGTATTCATCTTTATTAGATAAAATATCACTAGGACATGCGGTTATTACTTGACCAAGACCAATTTTACCATTTTTGATATTATAAGTTTTATAATCTTTATATAGTACTTGTTCTTTGGTCATACCTTTTAATGATGAACCTTCTTCAATCATTTTTTTGCCGTATTCTTCGTAATCAATATTAGCAATTTGGCTTAATTTTTTTACTGCTAATATATCTAAATTGGTGGTAGTTGGTGAGGTTAAGATTAAGGTATCAGATAAGATTCCAGATAGCATAATGCCAGCAATGTTTTTAGGAATGTCAATATTATTTTCATTATATAGAGTATAAATAATGGTATTGGTACTGCCAACTGGCATATTTCTGAAGCTTATTGGCATGTTGGTACCAACACTACCAATGTTATGATGGTCAACTATTTCAATAATATTAGCATCTTCTAATCCGATGGCACTTTGTTCATATGAATTGTGGTCTACCAGAATAACATTTTTCTTATGTGAGTATGCTACATCGGACAATCTAATTATTCCCATGCATTTATTTTTTTTGTTTAAAACAGGATAATAACTATATCTAGTTTTGTTAGCAATATTAATAAAATCTTTTATATCATCATTTTCGTTAACACATAATACTGAATCGTTTGTTAAGATGCTTTTAACATAGTTACATAAATTAAATATTTTAGTTGTTTCTAAAGTAGTATATGGTGTTTTAATAATGTTAACTTTGTTTTCTCTTGCTATTTGTAAGTGTTCTTCTTTAATTTCTTTAGATCCTGTAATAATAATCAATTTTACTTTTGATTTAACCGCATATTCTATAATGCTATGTCTATCCCCTAGTATTAGAATGTGATTTTCTGATAATTTAATCTCATTTAGAAAGGTTGTACTTTTGTAACCAGCTACTAGTAATTCTCCAGTTATTTCATTATTAAATTTAACCACTTCACTGCCATTTAGAGCTTTTATGATGTTTTCATATGATGTATTTACATAACTATAATTAAAGGAAAATTGTTCTTTAGCAATATCTTTCATACTTACTATTCCAAGTAAATTTTTATTTTTATCTACAATAGGAATTTTACTGATATTAGCACTATTCATCTTATAGTATGCTGTATATATTGATTCATTTTCGTTGATTGTATAATTTTTAGTGTATTTTAGATCTTTTATTTTGATATTAACATCGTTTAAGAAAATTGGCTCTTCAATATTAAAATAGTTTAGTACAAATTTAGATTCTAAATTTATTGAGCTTAATACAGCTGGAATGGTGTTCATTCCTTGCTTGTTTTTTAGATACGATAATGATATTGCTGAGGTGACGCTATCGGTATCAGGGTTACGATGTCCAAATATATATGTTTTTTCCATAATTTCTCCTTCTTAACTTTTAATGATTATAACACTAAGATTAATATTTGTAAATCGTTTAAATTTTGGTTGCTAATTATTTTGATAGCGACTGATATTTAGAAGTATTCCCATACTTATCAT
>JAEDMO010000040.1 GCA_016302935.1 Bacilli bacterium
TTTGATATTCATTTGTAGGCATTCCCTTGGCTAAAAATTCACCTTCAGTCGTTTGCTCATTCATTTTTTCAATCGATTCAGCGGCGTAGGTTATATTTGGAACTGTATTTAATAATATAATTATTGCACCGGCTGATAAAGCTATTCTTAAGTTTTTAGCCACTATATTCTTTTTATTATTATTAAGTTTAATTTCTTTTTTTAAAATGTTTGGATTATATATTTTTAACATTTTTCCTCCTTATACTTTATAAAACTTAATTGTGAATGTAGTATTATTATCTTTACTTACTACTTTTATATCACCCTTTTCTTTTTTTATTATATTCATAGTCATATTTAGCCCAATTCCAATACTATCTTGATGAGCATTTTTACCGCGATAGAATCTTTTAAATATGTGAGGTAAATCTTCTTTGCTGATGGTATTTCCAGTATTTGTAATTTCTAATTTTACATATATAGGATTATATTCGGCTTCTATTTTTATTTTCCCTTTATTTGGAGTATAGTTAATCGCATTTTTTAAAATATTGATTATAGCTTCAACTGTCCAATTAAAGTCCACTTCTACATAGATATTTTCGTCTAGCTCGACCGATAATTCTATTTCTTTTATTTCAAGGAAGACGTCTAAATTTTCGATGCTTGTCTTAATTATTTCTGATAAATTACATTTTTTAATGTCCATTATTACTGTACCACTATTTAGTCTAGATATTTTTAAAAGAGTAGTTACTAAAAAGTTTATTCTTTCTAACTGTTTGGTATTACTGTTTATTAGGGTTTCTTTATCTTCGTTACTAATTTTATCTTTTAATAAAAGTTCATTATTAATTAGTATACTGGTAAGTGGTGTTTTTATTTGATGGGATATATCACTTAGAGTGCTTTCTAGTTGTTTTTTTTCTTCTTCTAGACTATCACTTTTTTCTTTTAATAAAACAGTTATTTTATATATATCATTTTTTAAAATGGAAAGGTTATCTTCTTTATAATCTCTAATATCTAGGCTGTAATCTCCTTTTAATACTTGAAATAAGTAATTATCTATTTCTTTTAATCTTTTATTATAGCGATATATATAAAAGTAATATAATAAAGATATTAAAATAAAGGTAATTAGTGGGATTAAATATATTTTGTTATTATACTCGGTGGTATTTAAAAAATCATATTTATTAATAATGGTATGGTCTTTATTTTGGGCTTTTAAGTATATGTCTATTACTTCTTTCTCACTTAAACCATATTGGTCAACGAAAACATTTATTATTTTACTTATTTCATCATTAATTTTTTCATTTTGTTTACTATTCGTATCATTTTCAATGATAACTGTAATAAAAGTTGTAAAAAATAACACAATAAATGACATTAAGATATATTTTATTAATCTTTTATTTTTCATTTATAACATATCCTTTTTTTCTAATTGTTTGAATAATAACTGGGTTACTGGGATCGTCTTCTATTTTTTCTCTTAGTCTTTTGATATAGACGCTTAAGGTGTTTTCATAGTTTGGAATGTCATAATCAGTGTCCCAGAGTTCTTTTAATATTTCTTTACTGCCTTTGATTACTCCTATATCTTGGGCAAGAATTACTAAAATTCTGTATTCTACTTTAGATAAAAAGATTTCTTTGTTATTTTTTACAACTTTATTTTTTAATAAATCAATTTCTAAATTTCTTATTTTAATAATATTTTTGTTTTGATTTCTTCTTAGGGCGAGTTTAATTCTAGATAGCAAAATACTTATTTTAAACGGTTTGGTAATATAATCATCCGCTCCCATATCAAGGCATTTGACAATATTTGTTTCTTGATCGTTGGCAGTTAGGAATATTATTGGTATATTTTTAACTTTTTTTATCTCTTCAAATAATTTAATACCATTTATATCCGGAAGATTTATATCTAGTAAAACTAGGTCTATAGTATCTAGGTTAATTTTTTTGAATTCTTCATAGTTATAGATATTTGTTATTGAGTATCCTTCGTCGGTTAAAAATAAATTTATTCCTTGGGATATTACTTTGTCATCTTCTATTAGTAGTATTTTTTCCATTATAGTACCACCTTTACTTCATAATTTATATATTTACAATATACCATATTTTTTTTAAAACATAAATATATATGTTAAAAAAAGAAGATTATTCTTCTTTCTTAAGATAATTATCTGTTACTTCTTCGCTTATTTCTTTATCGATTTGATCATTATATTCCGTATCATCTATGATATCCCAAGGTTCTTCTTCTTCTTCTATTTGAACTTTGACCTTGGTGTCCCCTACTATTTCTATGCCTAATTCTTTTTCTATATCAAATTTGATACTGTTAGCAATTATTGTTGCATTGCTACATGATGGTTGTTTTAAACTTCTTATTATGATATCTTTTGTGTTTGAATCAGTAGTCTCTTTTTGTTTAACAGTTACGGTTTCGTTATAAGTAATGGTTTCAGTTTGCACGGTTGTTTTGGTATCGTTTTCATATGAGTACCAAAGATTTACATCAAAACTACCATCAATTATTATTTTTCCGTTTGCTTCCCTACCTTTGAACTTATGATTAATAACCCAACATCCTAAAACGGTCGATGGCGTGTTGGGTACATTTATGGTATAGCTGTTTTGATAATATTTTTTGCCTTTACCTAATACGGCTTTAGTAACTATTTCTTTGTATGCCACTATATCACCCCTCACTCTAATTTATGAGTAATGTTTGAAAAAAGTACCAAAAACTATTAAATAAATGGTGCATACAAAAAAAGATCTTAAGATCTTTTTTGATTAAAGGCCAGCTGATGCGTTATCAGTACCATCTATTGTAATAGTAAAAGTATAACCTTGGTTTTGCATAGAGCTTGGATTACTTTGTGTTCCATCTATCCAAATATATAATTTGTAAGTATTTGTAGTTGAGCCTAATTGATGTCTAGTTGCAGGTGATGTTAATAGTTTAATAGAATCACCTTGAGATGCGCTAGCTAAATTTCCACTTCCTAAAGTTGTTTCTCCTGATCCAACTGATACAAATTCCCATTTTAAACTTTGATGAGCAAGTCCAGCAGGGAATGCAGTTAAAGTCATAGTAAATGATAAGTAAACATTAGGTGAAAATGATGCAGATTTGGTTACTGTAAATGTTTTAACTAATCCATCACTTTTATTTGCAACTGGAGTTAAGGTACCAGTTAATGTTGATGATGCTTCGTTGATGTTTGTTTGAACGGTATCACTTAAACCAGACACTGTGAAACTTACATTAGTTTTTTGGCCTTCGGTTGACTGCCATGTGAACCAAGCGGCAGTGCTACCTGCTACAACTACTATTAATGCAACTACTCCAAGTATTGTGCCTATTACTTTTCTTTCCATTTTTTTACTCCTCCTTTATTATGTACTAATTATATTATATTTTTTTGTTTTTGACAAGGTATTTTTTCTAACTTTACTAAATTTAATGTTTAGGTTTGAAAACTAGTGCCAAAAGGAAAGCTAAAACAATGGCTACACTGATACCAGCAGCGGTTAAATCAAATAGTCCCATAGTAAGCCCTAATATGCCTATGTTGCCTGCCATATCCATTGCACCGTGGACTAACAAATGTCCAAATGATGTTATTGGTACTAGAGCACCTGCTCCTGCGTATAGTACTATTTTATCGTATATTCCAAATATATCTAAGAATGCTCCAATTACTACAAATAGACTTGTTACGTGTCCTGGTGTTAGTTTGGTATTATCTAAAATTATTTGTGATATTAAGCATACTATACCACAAAATAAGAAAGCATATAGATATGTCACTATATCACCTCCAAGCTTACAGCGTGTGCGATTGAGGGGATTGATTCTTTTTGAAATGTCATGGTTGGAGAAAATATTGCTCCTGTTGGTACGATTAATACTTTTTTTAGTTTTTTATCTTGCATAAGTTTATAAATATATGCGTAGTTTACTAGGGCACTACAAGCTGGCCCACTTCCTCCTGCTAATACTGGTTGTTTGTTTATATCATAAATCATACAGCCACAATCATCGTAGTTTTTTGAAATATCAATCTTATATTCGCTCTTTAAATATTCTAATAATATTTTTTTGCCATATATTCCTAAGTCACCTGTTAATATTAAATCATAATAACTAGGGTCTCTTTTTAAATCTTTTAAATGTCTAGCGATGGTGTCTGCTGCAGCTGAAGCCATAACTGCTCCCATATTGTTAGCATCAGTTATACCAAAATCTACGGTTTTGCCAATAGTCGATGATTCAATTTTAATATCACTTTTTTCATTTGTAAGGAGAATAGAGGCTCCGCCTGTTGTGGTGAATGTTGCTGTTTTGGGTTTAGGTGTACCATATTCTACTGGGTTTCTAAATTGTTTTTCAGCAGCAGTATTATGCGAGGTTACTGAACATATGCACGAATTAATTTTACCGCTATCGATAAATGTCGATGCTATGATTAGTCCTTCTGCACTGGTTGCACATGCACTATATATTCCTAGAAATGGTATATCGAAACTGCGGGACATATAGTCTGAAGCTGCTATTTGGTTTTGAAGATCTCCACTTATCAATAAATTTATATCACTTTGTTTTAAACTTTCTTTTTTTAGTAAAAGGTTAATACTATCGCGCGCTAATTTTATTTCGGCTTTTTCAAAACTTTTTTCACCAAAGTATAAATCGCTATCATACTTTTTATCAAAATATTGTCCTAATGGTCCTTTTGCTTCGTAAGGTCCTACTATTGTTGCAGTATTTTTTACATATACATTACTATATTTATATGTCATTTTACCCTCCTATTATCAATAGTCTTATAATGCCAAATATATATACGGATACAACTCCATACAATATTACTGTTCCTGCTAATTTGAAAATGTTAGCTCCAATTCCTAATACTAATCCTTCGTTTTTATACTCTAGTGCTGCACTGGTCATAGAATGAGCAAAGCCGGTAATGGGAATTATTAAAGCACTTTTTAAAACGTTAACACAAACATCAAAGATACCTAAGGCGGTTAAAATAGAAGATATTGCTATTAATGTTAGTATTACTAAAATACCTGATTCTTTTCTTGGCAAATCTAACCAAACTGAATAAGCATTTAATAACAGTTCACTTAATGCCCCGATAGCTCCTCCCGCAAAAAATACCACTATTCCATTGCGAAGACGACTTTCTTTAGGAGTGTTTTTCTTTACGATTGCATCATATTTTTTGTTTTTCATAAAATCACCATTTATATTATTGAAATAAATTTAGAAAAATATACAAAAAAAGAAAGAATTTGTTATTTCTTTCTAAAAAATTTATCAATATCTACTTCTAAGGCAACCGAAATTCTGTATATAGTGTCTATCGAGAAATTCTTTTTGCCTTTAGGCGATTCGATTCTTCTGATGAATTCATGAGATAAATCCACCATTTCGGCGAGCTTCGCTTGAGTAATTCCCCTTTTTTTACGATACTTCTTAATATTATGTGATATTAATTCATAAATACTGTCTTCATTCATTACTTTCACCTAATCTAATTTTCTCATATTATTTATTCTTTTTCTGTAAATCAATCGTTTACTTTTTATGATACAGCGGTCATATTATCTCTAAGCTTTTTTAATATTTTTTGTTCTTTTCTTGATACTTGTACTTGGGTCATACCTAAATACTCAGCAGTTTCACTTTGAGTTTTGTCTAAAAAATAACGACTATTTAGAATATTTATCTCTTCTTCTTGTAATTTTGCAAGTTGTTCTTTTAGGTATATATCATCTATTGGATTTTTATCATTACTACTTATTAAATCATACATATTTAATACTTTGTCATCTTCACTAATAATACGGTCTAGACTATCAACATAGCTAACTACTTGAAGACAATCATTAATTAATTTCTCATCTATTTCTAAGTAAAGTGCCAGTTCACAAATGCTAGGTTCATACATTAATTTTTGGGCTAAGGTTTCTTTTGCTATTACTATTTTTTTATATAATGTATAGTATTCTTTGCTTACTTTTATACTGCGGTTTTCTTTTATATATTTATTTACTTCCCCTAATATGTATAAATATGCATAGCTAGAAAACTTAGTATTAAAATTACTATTATAATTATTATATGCGGTTAATAAACCAATACATCCTACTTGATACAAGTCTTCAATATCGGTATAATTTTTGTATTTGTTAATAACTTTGTATACCAACCAACTATTATTCAAAATTACTTCCTTTTTAGTTAAGTCCATTTTGCCTCCTATCGATTATTTTAAATGCTTCTAGTTCATTATCTATTTTGTCAATGTACAAATTATTGCATAAACTTATATCGATATTACCGCATAGTAATAATTTTCCACTTATTTTTTTTAAATATTCATAATTATTAATTATTAGTTTTAATTTAAAATCATTATCAACCGACTCTTCATTGAAATTTATTACTAAGTATTTAATTCCTATTTGACTAACTAATTCTTTTATTGCATTAGAACTGGCTAGGTATTCTTTTTCTTTTAAGGTATTGTTTATTCTTATAAATAGTACTCCTTTTCTAAATTCAATATCTGTATCTATCAAGTAATCACCTCTTTTTTTAAAGTTTAACATATGGTTATATAGTTTTATAGTTATTCGACAAAAGATCTCTATTTATTCGTTCGACTTTTTTTGCTAAATAAATAAATTAATAAAAGAAGTAGTAGTGAAATAATGGTAATAATTAATGATAATTTAATTTTTTTTAAACTATTATCGTTAAAATCTTTATGAGTAATATTTTGAATTACTGGTGTTAATTCTTTTATATATTTATAATCTTTTTCTTTTGAAATGTTGCTAGGACATGTAACTTCGTTTTTTACTTCGTTATTTTTACAATTATTTAATTTTTCTATGCTTAATTCTAGCTCTTTTTTTAAAAAACTTATCTTAGTATCATCTAATATATAACGGTAATATATTTGATAATCATTATTATCTTTAATATATCCTTCGATATTTTCATAATATCCTTTTAGATAATTCTTTTTGATATTGTAATGGTAGTAATAAATATCACGCATTCTACATTTTGGTATTTTTTCGTATATAATATTATCACTAGTTTTGCTTACAGGCTTTTCACTATATGAAAGATCACTATAGTGTGAAGATGGAATGTTATCTAATGATAAGGTATTATTTTGGCTATTGGTTAGTACTGTTTTATCAATCAAATGATTTTCAATAGTATTAAATAATTTATATGATATTATTTTTGAATAATCGGTTGAAGATATAGTGATATTAAAGTTTGTATATGGTATTTGACTATTTAATTTTATTAAAATGTAGCCACCTGTATCAAGATAGTTGTTAATATATTGATATGTTTCTATTATTTGATATTCTGACTCTAGATTTTGGTCAAATATTTTAACTTTATTTATATTTATTTTTCTGCTTAGATTATATACCTTTACATAGTTTATACCTTTTAATGTTTTGTATGGATAAAGATAGGTATTTAAAACATCTTTATTTGTATCATTACATTCGTCTAAGTAAGGTCCATACTCACCATATTTTTTATTTTCGTAATCAATGTATGAATAGTTTGATTTGTCTTTTGGGGTAAGGTATTCCCCTACCTTTTCTTCTTGATAGAATCGGTATTTAATTATTTCTTCTAATGGATATTCAGAATTTATATTTTTTTCTTTAAGGGTTTCTGTATAAAATGTAGTAGCACTTACTTTGTAAGATATAAATGGTATAAAAATAAGAATAATTATAGATATTTTTTTTAGCATAATTTCCTCCTTGTTTATTGCTTTCTATCTACATTATTCTTATTTAAAAAATGAAATTTCTTTTTATAACGAGAAAATCGATAAAAAAATAACTTAGTTTTCTAAGTTATCTTATAAGGTATTACCGGTAATAATGTTTTT
>JAEDMO010000041.1 GCA_016302935.1 Bacilli bacterium
GAATACACCACTTTATAAATAATTCCAATTTGAAAGTAGAAATACTTTCTTTTTTTTCTATAAAAAGCATAAAATATTATGAAAATAGTTATAAATTACCAAAAAAACCATAAAAAATGAAAAAAAAGTTGACAAAATAAAAAAAACTGCTAATATATATAGTCAACAAGAGGAGATATGGGTAAATACTTGATTTAATAGGGGGGGTTAAGAGGTTGATTATATGGAAGCAAAAGATTTAAGAAAAATAAAAAGGAAAGAACTTTTAGAACTTATGCTTGCTCAAGCAAAAAGAATAGAAGAATTAGAAAATAATCTAACTAAAGTTACAAATGAACTAAATTCTAAGAAAATAAAAATTAAAGAATCTGGTTCTATTGCAGAAGCATCTTTAAAATTAAATTTAGTATTTGAAAGTGCAACGGAAGCAGTTAATCAATATATAGACAATGTTAAAGATAATTGTAAGAAGTTAGAATCTTCTATAAAGAAAGAAGCCTTAGAAGAAAAAAATAAATTACTTAATGAATTACAAGAAAAATATAAGAAGAAAGAAACTTTATTAGAAGAAAAATATAAGAAAAAAGAAGAAGAATTAAATAAAGATAATAAACTTAAAGCTAGTGTTAAGAAAGTAAATAAAGATAAAGCTAAAACTACTAAAGTTAAAGGTAAACGTTCATGAAAATAATTAATAAGCTTGCTAGTCATATCAATTCCTTAAAGAATAAGTTTATAAATCAAGAAAAAAAGAAAATAAGTTATAAAGATATATCTATTAGTTCTTTAGAAAATGAAATTCATAGAGAAAATTATAAACATAGTTTTTCTAATTTACTTAGAAGTACAATATATATATTAATTATTATTCTAGCATTATCATGTATTTCAGCAACACTATTTATGCCTGTTATTGAGATTACAGATACTAGTATGAAACCTCTTTTAAATGATAATGAAATTGTTTTAACCTCTAAAATTGGAAAAATTAAAAGAGGAGACATAATAACATTCTATCATGGTAATAAAATTCTAGTTAAAAGAGTAATTGCTATACAAGGAGATTTTGTTAATATAGATGAAAACGGTTTTGTTTATGTTAATGGAAATAAAATAGAAGAAAAGTATATAAAAGAATTTAGAAAAGGGGAAAGTGATATTAAATATCCACTACAGGTAAGTGATAATAATTATTTCGTTTTAAGTGACGAAAGAGATGTTATAACTGATTCACGTAGTGAAGATATCGGTCTAATAAAAAACGAAAATGTTATTGGTAAAGTAATTTTTCGTATCTGGCCATTTAAAAAAATTGGAAAAATTTAATAATTATTTTTCAGGGGGATATTATGAAAAAAATTAAAAAAATATTGTATCTATTTGTGGCATTTATAATGTGTTTAGACCCGATAACATTAGTGGCACAATCGAGTAATAATGAGAATCAAATAAAAAATCCTGGTGGTAGTGCCGAAAATAAGGCTGATGGGATTAAAGTAAGCAAGAATATCTATCCAACAGAATTAGAAAATTATTTTGATATTGTTTTGAATGTTGAGACAAGAACCAAAGCAGAATATCCAGATTTAGCTGTTGTAATAGTTATGGATATATCTAATACGATGAACCAAAAAATGGGAGATACCACAAGACTTGCAGCAGCTCAACAAGCAGCAGAAAAATTTATAGATAAATTTGCCGAACATTCTGCAAGTGGAAACAATATAAATAGAAAAATTGGGTTTGTAGCATTTAACACTGATAGTCATGAAATATTTGAATTACAAAAATGTATGACAACAACACAAGCAAAAACATTAAAAGAGAAAATGAATAAAAAAACAAATGAGATAGCAACAGCACCTGGATATAATAACTCTCACTCTAGATTTACAAATATTGAGGCTGGACTAAAACAAGCAAAGGATATGTTAAATAAGTCAAATACAAGTTCAAAACATATTATTTTCTTATCTGATGGATTTCCAACTACATATATAAAAAAAGATACTGATTATGAGGGGTATGATCCACATACTCCAAATGCAGAGGAATCAGTAGAAGGACAATTTTTCGATCAAATAACTGGTAAAGCATGTAAGTATGGAACAAGTTATAGTAATAGAGCTGCTATACGTGCAAGAAAAAAGGCAGAAGAAGTTAAAAAAGAGGGCATTAAAATTTATTCAATAGGTGTTGATGTTGGTGGGCAAACAATTCAACAATATATAGATCAAACAGCAAATCAAACAGGAACCGATAGATTTTCGGTAGTAGATAGAACTTCTACGACTTATGAAATTGGAAGTGCCACGAGTACTAAGGCATATGAAGAATGGCTTAAAAATAAGATTGGTTCGGGATATTATAAACCTGTTACTAATCAAAATGCTATGATTGATGCCTTTACTAACATTTTTCAACAAATTATAATTTTATCAGAAGCAACATGGGTTACTGAAGATCCAATGAATTTTAGCAATCAACCAAAAATAATTGATTTTGTTGGTATATATGGAGATAATGATGAATTAAAAGATTCAGTTGTTAAAACTACGACATATCCAAATACAGCGACATTTATTGAGGATAGAATAAAATGGGATTTAAAAAATTCGAATCCAACTATTAGAACTGAAAATAAAGTAACTTATTACAATTATGAAATCAAATATCGTATAAGATTAAAGAATGAACAAAATGGTTTTATTCCTAGCAATATTTATAATACCAATGGTAAAACCACTTTGAATTATATAGTTAAAGAGAATGATAAATCTAGAAATGGTTCTATTGATTTCAAAATACCTCAAGTAGAAGGATATTTAGGCAAATTAGAATTCAATAAGGTATCCAATTATAAGGTATCCAATTATGGTAACAAACCATTAAGTGGAGCTAAGTTTATCCTAGTCCATGACCATGACAATTGTCCTTGTCAAAAAGAACGCAAATACATGGATAAAAATTATCAACTAACAAGCACATCTAACGAAGAAGGAAAAGTAATATTTACAAACATTCCTTCTGGTCACAAATACAAACTAAAAGAAGTAGAAACTGACGAATACCATAACATAGATACCACAGAATATCAAGTTACAGTTTCATATGGTAATACAAGTACTAATATACTAAATAATCAAATAGTTAATAACTATAAAACCAAGAATTTAATTATTAAGAAAGTTATTGATGGTACTATATCAAACCAAGAATTTAATTTTGAAATAGAAGCTACTTATCAAAATGCTCCTTTAGTAGGAACGTATACTATTCAAAGAAAATTAGGAACAAATATAAATATAAATACAGAAAATATAGAATTTATAGATGGTAAAGCAACATTTAAATTAAAACATAATGAAGAAATTAAAATAATAGATTTACCATATAAGATTAATTATAAGATTAATGAAATAGATACAGATGGGTTTATTGTTAAATATCAAGTTAATGGAACTCAATTTGATAATAATAATTTACTTGTTTTGAAAGAAGACAACACAGTAGTGGTTACTAATATTTCAGGATATTTATTACCCGCTACAGGTAGTTCTTCAATGTTAATTTTGGTAATAATAGGAGTTTTCTTATTAGGAATACCTATTATTTATACAGCATTTAATGTTTTTAAAAAAAGGCTGATAATTAAACATTAAAGCAAAAAAGAAAGGAAAATCGATATGAAAAAAATCAAAAAAACACTAAGCTTATTACTATTACTAGTACTTAGTCTAGCACAAGTAGGTAATGTAAAAGCAGATGGTACAAAAGGTACAATTACTATAAATAATGCTATAGTAAATGAAACTTATTCTATTTATAGAATTTTAGACCTAGAAACATATGATGCACAAAATAATCATTATATTTACAGGGCTAATTCTAAATGGGAAGCATTTATCAATGATGCAAATAAAGGTGGTAAATACTTAGAAGCAAAAAATGAAAATGGAAATACATACTATGTATGGAAAGAAAATGCTGATCAAGTAGAATTTACTAAAGAAGCAATCGCTTATGCAAAAGCTAATTCTATTGAGACAGAAGCATCCAAGAAAGCTACATCTACTACTGTTCAGTTTACAGAATTAGATTTAGGTTATTACTTAGTAAGTTCAAGTGTAGGTTCATTACTACATTTAACTACAACTAATCCAAATGGAGAAATTAATGAAAAAAATACAATTAAACCTGAAGTAGATAAGGAAGTAAAAGAAAACTCTACTGGTGTTTATGGTAAAGAAAATGATGCTACAATTGGTGATACAGTAGAATTTAAATCTACTATTACAACTGGTGCTGGTTTTAAAGATTATGTTTTATATGATAAAATGAGTACAGGTTTAACATTAAATTCTGATTCAATTAAAGCATATGTTATTGATAACAACGATGAAGTTGCAATTGATAAACAATATTATACAGTAAATACAAATGTAGATGGGTATACATTTACTGTAACATTTGATAATGAATTTATTGCAAAACAACCTAGAAATACTAAAATAGTGGTTAAATATACTGCTACATTAAATGAAAATGCTACTATTGAAGGTAATGGAAATACTAATGAAACTCATTTAGAATATGATAATGGTACTACAGAAACAAAAACAACAACAACTTATACATATAAATTTAATCTAAAGAAAACAGATGCAGACGAAAACGAAATAGAAGGAGCTGAATTTAAACTATATGATAAAGATAATAAAGAAATCTTAGTAGTTTTAGAAAATGAAGCAAATTCTATATACCGTGTTGCAGTTGCGGGCGAAACAGGAGTTACTATTAAAGTAGGTCATGCTACAATTAAAGGTTTAGATGCTGGAACTTATTACTTAGAAGAAATTGTTAGTCCAGAAGGATACAATAAATTAACTAGTAAACAAGAAGTAGAAGTAAAAGGAAAAAATAATGATAATAGTTTTCATATAAATGACATTAGTGTAGTTAACTATACTGGTTCATTATTACCTGAAACAGGTGGTATTGGAACAATGCTATTTATTACCTTTGGTTTAATTTTAATCTTAGGATTTGGTTTATTACTAGTTACTAAATTAAGAGCTTATAAAGCAAATATATAATAATATATAGATATATGGAAAGGATTTTATCCTTTCCTAGTATCCTAAAAAAGATAAAAGTGAGGTAAAGTCAAATGAGAAAAAGAAAGACTACTATTATTATGATAATATTTTTTTTCATAGGACTTTTGACACTATTTTATCCTAGTTTAAGTAATTATTATAATGAAAAAAAGCAATCTAGAATGATATCCAATTATGAAAATATTATAAATAGTAATAATTTTATAGATTTTGAAAAAGAAAAAGAGAGTGCTATAAATTACAATATTGCTTTAAGTAAAATTAAAGAACCTCTTTTGAATTATGATAGATTAAATAATTATTATGATTTATTAAATATTAATAAGGATGGGATGATGGGTTATATTACAATTGAAAAAATCAAAGTAGAATTACCTATATACCATGGTACTAGCAACGAAGTGTTAAATTCTAGTGTGGGACATATTGAAGGCAGTTCGCTTCCTATTGGAGGTTTAACTACGCATAGTGTTCTATCAGCCCACAGAGGATTACCTTCTGCTAAATTATTTACTAACTTAGATAGGTTAGAAATAGGAGATACATTTAAGATTACTATATTAGATGAGGTTTTAACTTATCAAGTAGATAAAATTGTTATAGTTAAACCTAATAATAGAGATAATATAAAAATAGAAGAAAATAAAGATTATATTACTTTACTTACTTGTACACCATATGGTATTAATACACATAGGTTATTAGTAAGAGGAGTTAGAATAGAAAATACAAAAAAGAAATCTTACATTACTACTGAAGGATTTAAAATTAACAATTTAATAGTGGTACCAATATTATCTATGCCTATTATATTACTACTATTAATAATTACAATTATTAAACCTGTTAAAAGGGTTAATATTAATAAATATGAAGAATTTCTTTATCCACATGGAAGATAACTTATGGAGGTTATATATGAAAAAGTATGCATATATTTTACTTATTCTATGCTTAATTAGCTTTAATTATGTTAAAGCAGATGTTAGTAATATTGTGGACTTTAATAATAAGGGTTCTATTGAAATAGAACTTAAAGTAAAGGAAGAAAATACTACTATAGAAGGAGCATCTATTACAATTTATAAAGTTGCTTTAGCTAATGAAGAAAATCATAATTTAACATTAGATTTTATTGATGAATTTAGTTTGTGTAATCTTTCTAAAGATAACCTAGATACTAATAGTATAGATAAATGTTTAGATAATAATAATGATGGTATTACTTTAATTACTAATAAAGATGGAATAGTTAAGTTTAATAACTTAGATTTAGGTCTATATTTAGTTAAACAAACTAATAGAGTAGAGAATTATTCTAAGATAGAACCATTTTTAGTAATGATACCTGAAGTTATAGAAGATAAATGGGTATATGATATTAAAGCAAAGCCTAAAACAGATATTGTTAGAGTAATGGATGTTACTGTTAAAAAAGTATGGAATTTAAGTAATAGTAATAAATTGGGAGAAATAAATAATATTAAGAATATTGAAATATCTTTATTACTTGATGATGAAGTAATAGACAAGATTATTTTGAACGAAGATAATAATTGGACTTATACTTGGAAATATTTAGAAAAAAGTGACAAATATAGAGTATTAGAAACTAAAGTTCCTAAAGGATATACAGCATCATATCAACAAGAAGATAATTTGTTCATTGTTACTAACACTAAAACTTTAGTTTATACAGGAAATAATCATTATATGGTTAGTATATTATCTTTTGTAGGAATGTTATTTATTATATCTGGTTTAGTGTATAATAAGGTTAATAATGAATAAGATATCTAAGATATTATTTATAATTGGTATTTCATTTGTTTTTAGTGCTTTATTACTATTATTACGTTTTGAAGTAGAAGAAGAATATTCTAAAGATATGAATGATAATACAATGGGTGTTTTATTAGATAAAACTAATAATTTAGATAATGATAATATTGATAGTATAGTTATTAATAATGTAGAATATGTTGGCTATTTAGATATTCCAACTTTAGAATTAAACTTAGCTATTACAAAATATTATTCTTATAATTCTCTAAAGATATCTCCCGCTGTTTATTATGGTTCTATTAAGAATAATAATTTGGTTATATGTGGTCATTCATATAAAGCTCATTTTGGTAATTTATATAAGTTAAAAAAAGGAGATTTAGTAATATTTACTGATGTTTTAAATAATAAATATATATATGAAGTTGAATTGGTTGAGGAGTTATTACCTACTTCTATAAAGGAGATGATCGAAAGTGATTTTGATTTAACCCTTTATACTTGTACTAAGGATGCTTTAAAAAGAGTAGTGATAAGATGTAATATGGTTAGTGCAAACTAATCTTTTTTTTTTAGCTTTTGCTACGCTGTTGTAGTTCTTTAGATAAAAATATTAAAAAAGTATTGTAATAGTAATTAAATTATGGTATCATTAACACATAAGAATAGCAAAAGAAGAAGGTGTTTAAAATGAATAGAATGTATCCAATAAACTATAATATCCAAACATCTGTATGGGGGGGGGCAGTATAAATATTCTATTATTTTAAATACTAAAAAAATAAATTTAAAAGATAAACTAACT